>JAEELG010000003.1 GCA_016288775.1 Bacteroidales bacterium
AAGAACGAACTTGCCTCAGGATGGTCGCCGCAGAGCCCCGTACGTCTGTTTCATGTGCCGGACGACGAGGTTGTGCCTTACGTGAATTACGAGAAGGCGATGAGCGGCCTTGCCGGCGGCAAGGTGTCTGCGTTCAAGAGTCTCCTGACGCCTTCCGGCTCCCACTCTGCGGGTGGCGGGGTTTTCTATTTGCAGCTCATGGACGAGCTGTAGGGGGCAGGTGGTCAGTCGCCCAGCGTTGCGACCATGACGGCCTTGATGGTATGCATGCGGTTCTCCGCCTCGTCGAAGACGATGCTGTTCGGGCCCTCGAATACATCCTCGGTGACTTCGATGCCGTCCAGCCCGAACTTCTGGTACACATCCTCCCCGGCCTTGGTGTCCCTGTTGTGGTAGGACGGCAGGCAGTGCATGAATTTGCACTTGGGGTTGCCTGTGCGCTCCATCAGTTTGGAGTTCACCTGGTAAGGCATCAGCATGGCGATGCGCTCTTTCCAGACCTCGTCCGGCTCACCCATGGATACCCAGATGTCGGTGTAAATGAAGTCGCAGCCCTTCACGCCTGCGTCCACGTCATCGGTTACGGTGATGCGGGCGCCCGTCTCTTCGGCAATCTTCCTGCACTCTGCTACCAGTTCTGCGGCGGGCTGGAGGGGCTTGGGAGCCACGATGCGTACGTCCATGCCCATCTTGGCGCCTCCGACCAGCAGTGAGTTGCCCATGTTGAAGCGGGCGTCGCCCAGGTAGGCATAGCTGACCTGGTTCAGGGGCTTGTCCACGTGCTCGCTCATGGTGAGGAAGTCGGCGAGAATCTGGGTGGGATGGAACTCGTTGGTAAGGCCGTTCCACACGGGTACTCCGGAGTACTTTGCGAGATCCTCCACGGTCGTCTGTGCGAAGCCGCGGTACTCGATGCCGTCGTACATGCGCCCGAGTACGCGGGCGGTATCCTTCATGGTTTCCTTGATGCCGATCTGGCTGCCGGTGGGCCCCAGGTAGGTCACGTGCGCGCCCTGGTCGTAGGCCGCAACTTCGAAGGCGCAGCGGGTACGGGTGGATGTCTTTTCGAATATGAGGGCGATGTTCTTGCCTTTCAGGCGCGGCTGTTCGGTGCCTGCGTATTTTGCTCTCTTGAGCTCCTTTGCAAGGTCAAGGAGATACTGGATTTCTTTGGGGGTAAAGTCGAGCAGCTTGAGGAAGCTGCGGTTTCTGAGGTTGTATGCCATATTGTTTAGAAATAATTAAGCTATGATTCTGGTTCCGCAGGAAGGGTCGTCGAGGGCCGCCGCCTCGGTGATGATGCACTCGCGGCCGCCGGCTTCCACGAAAGCGATGCCGGCACGGACCTTAGGGGCCATGGAGCCTTCTGCGAACTGCCCCTCGGCAAGGTACTTTTTCGCATCGGCAACGGTCATCAGGCCGAGTGCCATCTCATTTTCCTTGCGGTAGTTGATATAGACCTTGGGGACGTCGGTGAGAATGTAGAATTCGTCGGCATGCATGGTGACGGCGGCGAGGGCGCTGGCGAGATCCTTGTCGATGACGGCCTCCACTCCCTTATGCCCGTTCGGGGTTTGAACGACGGGGATTCCTCCTCCGCCCACGGTAATGACGATATGTCCCTCGCGGGCAAGCTGCTCCACGATATCTATGTTGTTGATCCTCACTGGCTTGGGTGATGCCACAACCTTCCTCCAGCCGAGTCCGCGGGGGTCTTGTTTATACGTTGCGCCATCCTGAGGGACCTCCTGGTAATAGGGGCCCACGAACTTTGTGGGATTGCTGAACATCGGATCGTCTGCCGCAACCTCCACACGGGTGACTATGGAAACTACATGGCGGTCGATGCCGGCCTCTTTCAGAACCTTCTCGAGACCGGTCTCGATGAGATAGGCAATCGATCCCTGGGTCTCGGAACCGCAGAAGTCCATCGGCATTGCGGGAAGGCCGAATTCCTTGCGCCCGGCCTCGTGCTGGAGCATTACGTTGCCGACCTGGGGGCCGTTACCGTGACCTATGACTATGTCGTAGCCGCGCTCTATCAGGTGGCGCAACTGGGCGCAGGTGCGGCTGACGTTTTCAAGCTGTTCGTCGAAGGTGCCTTTCTGGCCGGCGCGCAGGAGTGCGTTTCCGCCAAAGGCAACCATTGCAAGTTTGTTGTTCATAATGGGTTAATCTCTTATTAAAGGCAGGGTTGAACAACGCAGGAGGCCTCCCATCTTGGAGATCTCGCGGTAAGGGACGGTCTCGACCGTGATGCCCTGGGCTTCCAGCCACCCCTTCAGGCGGGTGAAGTGCTCCTCGATGACCACTGTGTCTTCGGATATGGAGAAGATGTTGGAGTTCATATAGTACATCTCTTCCAGGGTGAGCTCGAAGACGTTTTCCTCCCCGAAATACTCCACCAGATGCATTGCGTCGCGGGGATTCATGAATCCGGGCTTGTAGATAATGGCCTTGTCGCGGCCGACGGGCATGAACGTGCAGTCGAGATGAAGGATGCCCTCGTACGGGTCCGTATCCGACTTGCGGAGGTTGAGGGGGATTATCCTCTTGGACGGGAATATCATCCTGAGATAATCCACGGCAAGGCGGTTCGTGCGGGCCGTCTTGACCTGGGCGTAATCGGGGAAGTTGTACTGACCGAGAAAGATGGTGTCTCCGTGGAGGATGACATCCCCGCCTTCGACATGGACGGCCTCCGGAAGGTTGTAAATCTGTTTGTAGTGGATCTGCCCGTATATCGCTTCGTAGGCGTCGATCTCAGCCTGGCGGTCCGGGATGACGTTCGAAACGATGATCTTGTCGTCGATGACGAAGCCGACGTCGCGGGCGAAGACCTGGTTGCAATTTTTAACGCGGGCCGGACGATAGATCTTGACCCCGTACTTGAGCAGGACGGACTCGAAAGCATCCATTTCACGGGTGATGTCATCCTGGGCCGGATAAACTCCATTGAGGACGGATTCATACGACTTGGCGTCGAATGTTTCGTCAAGGCTGGGAACGGGGCCGTTGCTGTCCGGGAGTCCGAGAACGACTTCCCGCAGGCGACCCGTTTCTGATTTGACGGATACTTGCATATTGGTTATAGTTTTTCAGTGCGAAAGCAAAGATAGCCATACCGGCGCAAATAAGCAAGGACAATGTTTGGAATAAAGGCCAAAAAAGTCTAACTTTACGTCTTGCACGACAACCCTAAAAACTATAACCACATAAAACACTGTAATAATGGGAAAAAAATTATCCTCCGCTGATTACATCGCACTGGAGGAACGCTATGGAGCCCATAACTATCATCCCCTGCCAGTCGTCCTGGAGCGAGGCGAGGGGGTTTTCGTATGGGATGTTGAAGGCAAACGCTATTTCGATTTCCTGTCAGCCTATTCGGCTGTCAACCAGGGGCATTGCCACCCCAAGATCGTAAAGGCTCTCACTGATCAGGCACAGAAACTGTGTCTCACCTCCAGGGCCTTCTACAACGACTGCCTCGGCCCTTATGAGAAGTTCGCCACCGAGTTCTTCGGCTACGACAAGCTTCTCCCCATGAATTCCGGAGCTGAAGCCGTCGAAACCGCGCTCAAGCTTGCCCGCCGCTGGGGCTACAAGGTCAAGGGAATACCCGAGAACGAGGCCCTTATCATAGTATGCAACGGCAATTTCCACGGCCGTACCATCACTATCGTCACCATGTCCACCGACCCGGACAGCTACTCCCAGTACGGACCCTTCACCCCCGGATTCATCCAGATTCCGTACGACGATACGGAAACCCTGGAAAAGGTTCTGGACGAGAAGGGCGACAGGATATGCGCGATGCTGGTCGAGCCCATTCAGGGCGAGGCCGGTGTCTACGTCCCGTCGGACGGCTATATCAAGAAGTGCTACGACCTCTGCCACAAGCATAATGTGCTGTTCGTCGCCGACGAGGTCCAGACCGGCATCGGCCGCACCGGCAAGATGTTCGCCTGCGACCATGAGGGAGTGCGTCCCGATATGATTACCATCGGCAAGGCTCTCTCCGGCGGCACCCTTCCCGTATCGGCGGTGCTGGCAGACGACGAGATCATGCTTACCATCCTTCCAGGCGAGCACGGCTCCACCTTCGGAGGCTTCCCTTTGGCGGCAAAAGTCGCCGTCGCGGCCCTGGAGGTCATCAGGGATGAAAAGCTCACGGAAAACGCCGCCCGCCTGGGAGTCGTTTTCCGTGAGGAGATGGGCAAGATAAAGAGCCCGTTCTTTAAGTCGGTACGCGGAAAGGGCCTCCTGAACGCCGTCATAACGGAACCGCAGAACGGTATAGAGGCCTGGGACATCTGCCTCAGGCTGGCGGAAAAGGGCCTGCTTGCCAAGCCCACCCACAGGCACATTATCCGTTTCGCTCCGCCCCTTGTCATCACGGAAGAGCAGCTCCGCGAAGCCTGCGGCATCATCAAACAAGTATTCGAAGAACTCTAATAGCCATGAACAACGCAATCATTCAATTCCCCCTCCCCCAGAACGAGCCCGTAAAGGCTTACCTGGAAGGATCTCCTGAACGCAAGGCCCTGGAGGCCGAGCTGGAGCGCCAGTATAACACTGTTGTCGATATTCCCCTCATCATAGGCGGCAAGGAAATCCGCACCGGCGATGTCGGCAAGGTCGTATGCCCCCATGAGCACGGCCACGTCCTTGCCACATTCCACAAGGCAGGAGAAAAAGAGGTTCAGATGGCTATCGACGCAGCTATGGAAGCACACAGGGAATGGAGCCGGACTCCCTGGACCACCCGTGCCGCCATCGTGCTGAAGTGCGCCGAACTCCTGGCCACCAAGTACCGCCCCATAATGAACGCCGCCTGCATGCTTGGGCAGTCCAAGAACATCTACCAGGCAGAAATCGATTCGGCCTGCGAAACCATAGATTTCTTCCGCTACAACGTGCATTATGCGTCCAAGATCTATGCGATGCAGCCCCGTAACGGGGTCGGCAACCTCAACCAGACAGAGTTCCGCCCGCTGGAGGGCTTCGTGCTGGCGGTTACGCCGTTCAACTTCACTTCCATCGCCTCCAACCTCTGCATGACTCCCGTACTGATGGGCAACGTGGCCATTTGGAAGCCTTCCACCACGGCAACCCTGTCCAACTATTACCTGATGCAGCTTTACAAGGAGGCGGGCCTGCCGGACGGAGTCATCAATTTCCTGCCGGGCAGCGGCGCCATGATAGGTAAGGTTGCAACGTCTTCCAAATGGTTCTCGGGCATACATTTCACCGGGTCCACGGGCACGTTCAACAGCCTGTGGCAGCAGGCCGTCGCCAACCTCGGACATTATGTGAGCTATCCTCGTCTTGTGGGCGAAACCGGCGGCAAGGACTTTATCTTTGTCCACCCTTCGGCTGACGTGCGCGCAGTGGCAACCGCAGCCTTCTGCGGGGCTTTCGAATTCCAGGGACAGAAATGCTCCGCCGCATCCAGGATGTATATCCCCAAGAGCCTGTGGCCGGCAGTGCTGGACCAGATGAAACAGTTTGCCTCGGAAGTCCGCATGGGAACCGTCATGGACCCGGGCAATTACATCAACGCCGTTATCGACGAGGCCTCGTGGAACAAGATCGACGGATATCTTTCATGCGCCGAAAAATCGGCAGACGCCCGGATCGTGCTCGGTGGCGGCAGGGACAAGAGCGTTGGATACTTCGTGGAGCCCACCGTCATAGAGACTTCCGACCCCCATTTCAAATCGATGGAGGAGGAGATTTTCGGCCCTGTCCTCACCGTCTATCCTTACGATGACGACAAGGTCGACGAAGCCGTAAGGCTCTGTGACGAAACTTCGCCCTACGGCCTCACGGGCGCCGTATTTGGAAAGGACCGCCTTGCTGTGGAGAAGATTGCTTGCCAGCTTCGCTATGCTGCGGGCAACTTCTACATCAACGACAAGCCCACCGGGGCCGTTGTCGGTCTCCAGCCGTTCGGAGGAGCCCGCGCCAGCGGCACGAACGACAAGGCCGGCGGCGAGTTCAACCTCATTCGCTGGGTCATCCCCCGAGTAATCAAGGAAACCCTCGTTTCGCCAACCGATTATCGCTATACTTACATGAAGTAGCCGCAGTTGCGGTCAATTCAGGCGCTATTCCAGATATCGTTCCCTGAGTGTGAGGATGTCAGAGTCGCTCAGGCTCAGGGGACCTTTCAGATAGGCGTCCAGCGTGCCGTATTCCCTCTCGATCCTGTCCAGCGCCTTGACGAAATTGTCGGTGTTGGCGCCCAGGAATGACTTTACGACCGCCACTTCTTCGTCCTTTCCGCCCCAGAAACGCACTTTCCGGGAGTATTTGCGGACATCGTCTTCGTATACCCGGTTGGTGGCGTCGAAGTCTGCCACTATCGTTTCCCTGTCGGCTCCGAGTGCGGCCAGGAGCAGGGCGGAGGCTATGCCTGTGCGGTCTTTGCCCTGGGTGCAGTGATAGAGCACGGCGCCGCTTTCCGTTTCCAGGACAAGGCGGAAGAAGCGTGCAAACTGTTCCTGGCATTCAGGGTTGAACAGCAGCGTGGGATACATAGCTTCGGCCACTTTTTTCGCTTTCTCGTTGAAGGCGGCCATCACGATTATCTTCTTGACTTCGAACTTCTTGCGGCCGGTGAACCGCTTCTTCTCCTTCTCGGTGGCCTGTGCGGCCACGTTGCCGCTGGCGTCTATCGGAAGGCTCACGTATTCGGCACCCGGAACCATCCGGTCAGTCTTTCCCTGCAACTCGTCGTCCTGCCGGAAATCTATTACCTTAGCCACCGGAATGGCTGAGAGATACCGAAGGTCGGCATCCGTGGCGTCTGCCAGATGGGCGGTGCGGATTAACGCTCCGTCCTTGAGGCGCCGCCCGTCCCGCATGGCATAGCCGCCCAGGTCCCTGGCGTTGACGATGCTCTTTACCGGGAGAAACTGCTGGGCTGGAACGGGTACGGATGAAGCCATGATTGTGAAGAACAGGGGGAGCAGCCGCTTCATTAAAGGTAATACTGTTTGACGAGGCGCCTGACAAGGATGCCGAAAAAGAGTTTTTCCGGGAGCGTGGGGGCAACGAAATGTGTGCGCACGATTATGTCCAGGCATGCAAACTTGCCGGCAAGGGTGTCAAATTCCCGGTGGTCGTCATTTCCCGTATAGGCCTTTGCGAATGCATCCCAGAAACGGTGGAACTGCTCCATGGTCATGTGGAATATGTCCTGCACCTGTTTCATCGGCGCGTAGATGTTGCAAATCTGGAAAAGATGCCCGATATCGAACATGGGGTCGCCGTGGGCGAAGCGGTCAAGGTCTATCCAGTAATACTTGCCTCCGGACATGATGATGTTGCCCGTCTGGAAGTCTCCGTGGACGCAGTTGTCGCTTTCCGGAACGGTTTCGGCGAAGGCGCGGATCAGCTGCCGGTTTTTCCTGGACACGAAGGTGGCCTTGTCGATGGCCTGCAGCACCTGTTCCTTCCTGTTGGGGAAGAAGGCGGTATCGCAGGGCGTGGAGAAAAGGATCTTTCCGTTTTCGGCGAGGACTGCGGCCATCTCTTCCGTGCGTTCCGGCTCGTCGTGGCAGATGCGCGACAGGGATTTCTTCTCCTTTATCCGCTCCGAAATGGTCGCGTAGGCGTCGCCCACCATGACTATTTCGTGCATTTTCGGCGTACGGAGCCCCAGGCCTTCAACGGCCTTTGACACTTCGAATTCGTGCTTTACGGCCTCCAGCGTGCTGAGCCTTGCATTGTTGACCTTCAGGATCACGTCGGGACGATCCGGGTTCTCATACGTTTTCCCGTTGCCCCCCTGCCCGGTCTGGTGCCAGGCAGACAAATCGATTTGAGGATAGCTTAACATAGTGCAAATATAATACAAATAATGTGTAACCGCACACGTAACCCAAAAGACGCGTTGTTTCTGACGGCAAATGATTTTTCAAATAATTTTCCGATTTGCAAAGAGGTTTATTGAAAGTGAAAAGCGGCATGACGCAAACGGGGCCTATCTTTAAAGCATATAAAGAATTATTTGATTATGAGATTGCTCCGAGTACTTGCGCCAGTCCTGTGCGCATCTTTCCTTGCCACCGCCTGCATCGGCGACATCCTCAGCGATATCTTCGGCCCCGACACCCCTTACACTCCAACACCACCGGAGGAGAAAACCTATACCCTTACAGTCTCTCCTGCCGGTCCCGTCGAATTCCCCCCGGAGGGCGGCAGCAAGGAGTTCACTGCCAGCACGAACGCAGACAACACCGGTTGCTCATTCCCCAAGAATGACTGGCTGACCGTTTCTTATAACAAAACCAGCAAGGTGTACGTAGTCACCGTCGATTCCAATGATTCCGGCAGCGACCGTGAGTTCGAACTGTCATTCTACGCTAAGCTCAAAGGCAGCGACGAGAAGGTTGCCACAAAGGTTGTCAAATGCAAGCAGCCTTACGTAGAGGCAACCAAGGTCAGTGTCTGGGTCAATCCCGCCGCGCTTGACTTTACCGGCGATGGCGGCGAGATGAATACGGTTGTCACCTGGAGCGAGGGAGTGGAGATAGTCCGGTATGCTCCCAGAGAATCTGTAAAATCCTGGATTACATTGAAGTGGAAGGATTCGGACGGAAAAAAGCTGCTGGTGATTACAGCTGCCTCCAACGACACGGGAAAAGAGCGTTCCGGCATCGTTGATGTTTACGGCGGTTTTAGTAAGGAAGATTTGGACAACGCCCAAAACGGTAACATGGATTCTTCCCGTGCGGGCAGGACGGAGCTCGCTATCACGCAGGCTGCAGGCAGCGGCGGCCAGGGCAGTTCCGGCGAGGGAGCGCTGAGCGGCGCGTTCTCCGTTGACGGCAACGGCCACAAGGTCGTTTTCTCCCAGGGCAACCTGCAATACCAGGCCTCCACGAACACCTGGCGTTTCGCCGAAAAGCAGTGGACTTATGTAGGCAACGACAACAGCAAGATCGGCAAGAGTTACAGTGGCTGGATAGACCTGTTCGGCTGGGGCACCAGCGGTTACAACTGCGGCAACGATTTCTACCATCCGTACGACTACACCCTCATCGCGGACCACATAAACG
>JAEELG010000041.1 GCA_016288775.1 Bacteroidales bacterium
CTTGTCGCCGACCTTGAGGTTCGGGTCGAGCTTGTCCCAAGGATGAGGAGTGAGCTGCTTGAGACCGAGGGCGATACGCTTCTGCTGCTCGTTGAAGTCGAGCACGACGACCTTGATCTTCTCGTCGAGGGCGACGATTTCCTCGGGGTGGTTGACACGGCCCCAGCTCAGATCGGTGATGTGGATGAGACCGTCCACGCCGCCGAGGTCGACGAACACGCCGTAGTTGGTGATGTTCTTGACCACGCCTTCGAGGACCTGGCCCTTCTCGAGCTTGCCGATGAGTTCAGCCCTCTTGGCCTCCTGCTCGGCCTCGAGCAGAGCTTTGTGGGAAACGACCACGTTGCGATACTCGTTGTTGATCTTGACAATCTTGAAGTCGATGGTCTGGTTGACATACTGGTCGTAGTCGCGGATAGGCTTGATGTCGATCTGGCTGCCGGGGAGGAATGCCTCGATGCCGAACACGTCCACAATCATACCGCCCTTGGTGCGGGTCTTCACGAAACCCTTCACGACCTCGTCCTTCTCGAACGCTTCGTTTACCCTATCCCAAGACTTGAGGGCACGGGCTTTCTTGTGCGAAAGGACGATCTGTCCCTTCTTGTCTTCGGGAGACTCGACGAGGACCTCCACCTTGTCACCGACCTTCAGGTCAGGATTGTAGCGGAACTCGGTGGCCATGATCACGCCTTCGCTCTTGCCGCCCACGGAGACGACGACCTCGCGCTTGTTGATGGCGGTGACTTCGCCTTCCTTGGTCTCGCCGCCGTCTATGCGGGCGAGAGTCTTGTTGTAAGCCTCTTCGATTTCCTCCTTGTCGGATGCGCCGTAAACGTCGCCGCCTTTCTCAAAGGAGTCCCAGTCGAACTCTTCGGGAGCCACTGATGCATTGAGCATCTGCCCGGTCTTGGTTACTTTTTCTTCAATTTCCATTTGTTTCAATAAGTTTTTGAAATTAGTAATTGGACATTATGTATTGTGCCTGCAGGACAACAGTCCTGACAAAAGCGCGCAAATTTAGGTAAAATAATTGATAATAAGAAAAATATTATTGCTATTTTTGTGCTATGGAAACAGTTCTTCTTTCGGATTTCGTCCGCTGGCTCGGCGACAACCATTCATGGATCCAGGCAATATCCCTGATTTGCGGCGTCACATACATGGTGCTGCAGATTTTCCAGCACAAGTGGATGTGGTATTTCAGCATTGCGGCTTCAACCGCGGCGTGCATCATAGCCTCCACCAACCTGGACGGCGGCGCATGGGCTCCGCTATGGGCGCAAGTGGCTCTGAACGTGTATCTTATCGTCATCGCCATCATCGGAATCATACACTGGAGAAAGCTCGAAAGCGAAAGCGGCGGCAAGCTCCATATCGTGCGCCTGCCACGTGCTCGCCTGATAACCTGCCTTGCCATCATAGTGCTCGGAACTCCCCTTCTTGCCTGGGTGCTCGGCAAGACCAGCGACCCTTCGCCCCTGCTTGACGGAGCATCCCTGGTAATCAGTCTCGTGGCCGCATATCTACTCTCCCAGTCGCATGTGGAACAGTACCTGTTCTGGATCGTAGCCAACACGCTCATCATCATAGTGTATGCAACCCAGGCCAAGTGGCTCATGGCTATCATGTACACCTGCTACAACGTGGCCTGCATCATGGGCTACATCAACTGGAAGAAGAACGGCGTCATAGTGGAATGATACCGGCCGACAATTACCCTTCCAGCGCCCTTCGCGATGCCGTGGACGCCATCAGTTCGCTGCCCGGAGTAGGCAGCAGGAGCGCCCTGCGCCTCGCCCTGCACCTGCTGAAGCAGCCCGCCGACAAGATCCATCACTTCGCCTCCGCCATCGACAACCTGGCCGAAGGCGTGCATTACTGCAAGACCTGCATGATGGTGGCCGACGGCGACGAGTGCTCCATCTGCGCCGACCCGCGCCGCGACCACGGCACAATCTGCGTGGTGGAAAGCGTTCGCGACGTCATGAGCATCGAGGCCACCGGCCAGTACCACGGCGTGTACCACGTGCTCGGGGGCATCATCTCCCCCATCGCCGGCGTAGGCCCGTCCGACCTTACCATCAAGCAGTTGGTAGAGAGAGTCGGCCCCGGCAACGAAGTGATCATGGCCCTTTCGGGCGATGTGGAGGGAGAAACAACCGCATTCTATATTTACCGGCAGATAGCGCCCAAGGGGTGCAGGGTGACCACCCTCGCCCGCGGCCTGGGATTCGGCGACGAACTCGAATACGCCGACGCCCTCACGCTCGGCCGCTCAATAGTCAACCGTCAGGAATTCAAGCCTTAGCAATGGGTATCCTGGAATCGATTCTGGTAGCTTTTTCTCTCTGCGCCGACTGCTTTGCCGTGACCCTCTGTTCCAGCGTAACGCTCAAGGACTTGCGCTGGACCAACGTACTCAAGGTCGCCGTCTCTTTCGCCATAATCCAAACCGGGCTTCTGCTCGCAGGATGGGCGTTCGGCAGTCTGTTCGCCTCGTACGTGATCAAGGTGTCGCATATAATCGGCTTCCTGCTGCTGCTTTACGTTGGCGGTTCCATGCTGTTCGAAGGAATCCGCGGATCCGACGAAGTCCGCGACCTGGGCAGCTGGGGCAAGATCTTTCTGGGCGGTGTGGCCACCAGCATCGACGCCCTCGCCGTGGGCGTCGCCGAGTCCATGGAAAACACCGCATGGAGCGGTTTCCTGCCGCTTCTGATCGCCGTTTTCGTGGTAACCGCCCTCTCCGCCGTCCTGGGCATTTGCGGAGGCAAGTTCATCGGCAACCGCGTCGGCCGCATCGCCGAAATTATCGGCGGCTGCATCCTCATCGGCATCGGCGTTTCGCTGCTGCTCTAACCCCTGATTATCAGCACCTTGGCTGTTCCATCTGTGGGATTTTTTCCCACAGATGCAGGAGCGAAACGATTAATAGCCAGAGAGTTAGCGAACGCTGAACTTATACAGGCAGGTGTGAGAATAGGTTTCGCCGGGGCGGAGGACTGTGTCGGAGAAGCCGGGGTGATTGATGCTGTCCGGGAATTTCTGGGTTTCGAGGGCAATGGCACCGCGGAAGGCTATAGCATTGCCGTAGCGGTCGACGGTCTTGCCGTCGCCGAAGAAATTGCCGCTGTAGAACTGCAGTCCGGGCTGGTCGGACCAGACTTCCATGAAACGGCCGCTCTCAGGCTCATATACGGTGGCGTCCAGAACCAGGCCGCTGCATTTTGGTTTTCCACATGTTCCCCCACACTTGCAGCTGTGCCCGTCTTTGCATGAACAGAATGCATCTGTGTCTATCACCCAGTTATGGTCGTAGCCGTGCCCGAACCGAAGCTGCTCGTCGTCGGCATCGACCCTCTCGCCGATGGTGTGCGGCTCACGGAAATCCAGCGGGCTGCCGTCGAGGGACACGATTTCGCCAGTGGGGATCAGTTCGGAATCGACCGGTGTAGTATGGGACGCGTTGATGGTCAGCACGTGGCCGAGAATGTCGCCCTGACCGCTCCCCTTCAGGTTGAAGAAGGAATGGTGCGCCAGATTGATCAGCGTGGGGGCATCGGTGGTGGCGGTGAATTCGACCTTCAGCGCCGAATCGGAAGTCAGCGTAAAACGGGCATTTATGGTCTTGTTGCCGGGGAAGCCGCCGAGCCCGTCGGGATGCACAACTTGCATCAGTATGCTGCTGTCGCTGCGCTCCAGGACGTCCCAGAGCAGATTGTCGATGCCGGTGAAGCCACCGTGCAGGGTATTGTTCCCGTCGTTCCGGTCAAGTTTGTACTCCTGCCCGTCGAGGGTGAAGGAGGCTCCTCCGATACGGTTGGCGACAGGCCCGGGGCTGGCGCCCAGGAAACGCTCGCCGGGATTGGAGGCATATTTGTCAGGAGCATCGAAGCCCAGCACCACGTCGGCGCACTCACCGTTGCGGTCAGGCACAGTCAGGCTCATGACGCGCGCGCCGAAATCGGTAATCTCCATGGTGAGACCGCCGCCTGTGATGGTGTACACCGACGGCTTGGGAGCGCAGGCCGAAAGGACAGCCAGCGCAAGAACGGGGAACAATGTTCTCATGACATTTTCTTATGTTTGAAAATCAGGAAGATACCCAGTACCAGCACGACCATCAGGGCGGCGATGGCAATCCACGCCCACCACTTCTCGGCGAAAGGCAGGGTAACGTTCATGCCGTAGAAACTGGCCACCAGCGTGGCAGGCATAAGGAGCAGCGAAATGAGGGTGAAGATCTTCATTATCCTGTTCTGCTCCAGATTGATAAGACCCACCACGGTATCCTGAAGATACTCGAGCCTTTCGAAAGCGAAATTGGTATGGTTGATGAGTGATGCGATATCCTGAAGAATCACGGAGAGGTCTTCGCGCAGCTCCGAATTCTTGGGGCAGCGCTTGCTCTTTATGATATTGGAAATCAGCCTCTGCTTATCCACAACGTTCTCGCGCACGAACATTGCATTCTCTTGCAACTGATTGATATCCAGGAGGAATTCCTCATTGATGTCTTCCTGCTGGTTGATGCGCTTGCTGAACTGCGACACGTCCTTGGAGATAAGCTCGACGATATCGGCGTCGAGGTCGATACGCTTGTCCATTATCTCCACGAACACCGTGAACCCGTCGGGAAACTGGTCGGGTAACGCCTGTATCTTTCGCTGGAGGGTATCGAAGGAACGGAGGGGTATCTCACGAAGGGTGGCGATGATCCTGTCGGTCAGGATGAAGGATACGGCATCCATCAGCATCTCGTCGTCGGCCGGCGAGAGGAAGTTGGTGTTGGCGTATATGGCTTTGTCATCCTCGGAGAAACGGGATGAACTTTCAATCTCTTCTGCCTGGGCGCGGCTTTGGATTTCCGTACCCAGAAACGCCTCAGTAGCCCTTTTTTCCTCACCGCTCGGGGAGATGAGGTCGATCCAGAGGACGTTTTCCTTGCCGATGGCAGCGTATTTCTTTTCAGTCTGGGCGAGAAGTATCTCGGACCCGGCGCGATAGAAAATCCTGATCATCTTGCCTTCCTGTTTGTTCCCGGCACAATTGTCGGAAGGGGTTGAACTTTCGTGGAATCGTGCAAAGGTAAGTATTTTTTACAAAAAAAAGAGCCCGAATCGCTTCGGGCCCTAATTTTTTTGTCTTTGTTTCTACCTGGCTTTGCCGTTGGAACCAAGAACGTTAAGAATCTTGTGTATGTACATCTTCTTCATTTCCTCACGGGCGGGTTTCAGATACTGCCTGGGATCGAAGTGTCCGGGGAACTCGGTAAAGTGCTGGCGGATTGCCGCGGTCATTGCAAGACGGCTGTCGGAGTCGATGTTGATCTTGCAGACTGCGCTCTTGGCTGCCTTGCGGAGCTGCTCCTCGGGGATACCGACTGCATCGGGCAGTTTGCCGCCGTTGGCGTTGATAATGTCGACATACTCCTGAGGGACGGAGGAAGAACCGTGAAGCACGATGGGGAATCCGGGGAGCTTCTTCTCAATGGCCTTCAGCACGTTGAATGCAAGCGGCGGAGGTACCAGACGGCCGGTCTTGGGGTCGCGGGTGCACTGCTCGGGCTTGAACTTGTATGCGCCGTGGCTGGTGCCGATGGAGATGGCGAGGGAGTCGCACTTGGTCTTCTTGACGAAGTCGATGACCTCTTCGGGCTTGGTGTAGTGGGAGACCTCGGAAGAGACCTCGTCCTCAACGCCTGCGAGCACGCCGAGTTCGGCCTCGACGGTCACGTCATGCCTGTGGGCATAGTTGACAACCTTGCGGGTAAGAGCCACGTTCTCGTCGTAAGGGAGAGCGGAGCCGTCGATCATAACGGAAGAGAAACCAAAGTCGACGCAGCTCTTGCAGAGCTCATAGCTGTCGCCATGGTCGAGATGGAGAACGATCTGGGGGCGCTTCCAACCCAGTTCCTTTGCATACTCGACGGCACCCTGTGCCATATAACGGAGGAGGGTCTGGTTGGCATAGTTGCGTGCACCCTTGCTCACCTGCAGGATAACGGGAGACTTTGTCTCGGCGCAGGCCTGGATGATGGCCTGGAGCTGTTCCATGTTGTTGAAGTTGAACGCAGGGATGGCGTAACCGCCCTTGACTGCCTTGGCAAACATCTCGCGGGTGTTCACAAGGCCAAGATCTTTAAAAGAAACTTTCATAACGATATAACAGAATAAACTAACGTTCGTGTAAATCATGCAAATATAACAATTCTTTTCGATAAACGGAAAAGATTTGCTATCTTAGGGGGCGAAATGACAGGAAAGGTAATCATATTCTCCGCCCCCTCCGGGGCAGGCAAAAGCACGGTCGTGGGACACCTCCTCGGCCTGCATCCCGAATTCGAGTTTTCCATCAGCGCCACGTCCCGTCTGCCCAGGGGCAGCGAGCAGGACGGCGTGGAATACTATTTCATCACCGCCGACCGTTTCCGCGAGCTCATATCCCAGGACGCATTCGTGGAATACGAAGAGGTTTACCAGGACCGCTTCTACGGTACACTCAAGTCCGAAGTCGAGCGCATCTGGGCCAAGGGGCACGTGATCGTCTTCGACGTCGACGTAAAGGGCGGCGTGAGCCTGAAGAAGTACTTCGGCGACACGGCCCTCTCCGTGCTCATCGTTCCCCCGTCCCTCGAAGTGCTGGAGCAGCGCCTGCGCGGGCGCGGCACCGACAGCGAGGAGGCAATCACCGAGCGGCTCGCAAAGGCGGGCTGGGAGCTTGAATTCGCCTCCGGCAAATTCGACCGCGAACTGGTCAACGACCGTCTGGAAGACACCTTCGCCGAATCCGAAGCGATAGTCGACGCCTTCCTATGCGAATAGCCGTCTACTCCGGATCCTTCGACCCTCTTCACATAGGGCATCAGGCAATCATGGAGTACCTGACGCGCGAGCGTGCCTTCGACTGGGTGTATCTGGTCATCTCACCGCAAAACCCCTTCAAAGACCCGTCAAAGGCCCTTTCGGGCGAACAGCGCTACCGTGCCGCCATAGACGCGGTGCGCCGCCACCCCGACCTGCATGTCTGGGTAGACAACATCGAGCTGTCGATGGAGCCGCCCCACTATACCATCCGCACCCTTGACGCCCTTCGCCGCCGCGAGCCCGACAACGAGTTCACGCTGGTGGTCGGAGCCGACAATCTGGCGAACATGCTGCACTGGCGCGACGCCACGCGTATCCTGTCCGAGTACGGCGTTGCGGTTTATCCACGCACCGGTTTCGATACCGACAGGATACGGGAGATCATCTACGAGCAGATGCGCCTACTCCCCTCCCCTTACACCCTGGATGCTGCGTCGGTGCACGACCTGCCCGGCACGGTAGGCTTCGAAGACGCCGACCACATGTACAAGATCGATATCATCGACGCCCCTATCGTGGACATCTCATCTACACGCATCCGCGAAGGAATCGCCGCCGGCGAGGATATGAGCCGCTGGCTTATGTAAAACCATACATTCGCATATATGAACAAGGTGATTATATCTCTGGCGGCAATGCTTTGCTGCATTTGTCTGGAGGCCCAGCAGAAGGTGTCTCTGTTCCGGATAGCAGAGACCTGGGACAAGCAGGAATATGTGCTGGCCGTTGACGGGCCGGCGGTGTGCTCGGCCTGCGTCGACGTCTTTGCCCAGAAGTTTTATGGTAATCCCATGCTCCATGCGCTGGGGGCCAGTTTTTCCGGAGAAGAAGCGGATGTGGACGTACCGGTGGCCGCGTTCAAGGCGGACGACAAGAACGGCTACTGCATGATCCGACTCAAAAGCAGGCAACTTGCGGAGACGGAGGCAAAGCTCTGGACCCTGCCTGACGGCAAGCAGGTATTCGTCGTCAAGATGGTCAACTGGGAAGAGGACACTCTGCCGCGAATCTTCTTCTTCGAAGTCGACACGGAGAACGGCAGGCTCGTGCCGGGCGATGAGCCGGACGGGCTGGTTTACGGAAGTATCGAGAACTTCCTGCTGCCGCGCAGAGGAAACAGGATTGTTGTCAAGTGGGAGAACCGGCCATCGGACCTGATCGTGCTGCAGGACGACGGGAGTTTTGTCTATCTGGCATATGCGGCAAATGCCTTTTCCTGTTACGTGCTGGATCCGGATCCCTCGGGGAAGACCAATCTGCGGTCGTCCCCCGGCGGCAAAATCATAGGGCAGATTTCCGAATCAGCTTCCGACGATGAGGGTGGAGCCTTGATCGTCTCCGTTTTCAATCCCACCAAGGGGTGGTGGCAGATTCTGGAGAAGTCGGTCGGCGGATTGAAGATATCCGGCGAAGGGTGGATACACTATTCGGTGCTTGCAATGCGCACCCGCAATTACGGCCAGGAGACACTTAAGCTGCACGCGGATCCGTCTGCCGAATCTGCTGTGACCGGTTACATCTATCAGGAAGAGGCCACCGTCCGCCCCATGGACATCAGCCCCGACGGCGAATGGACCAAGGTCAAAGGTCCTGACGGCACCGGATGGCTGGAGTCCCGCTGGCTCTGCGGAAACCCCTACACTACCTGTCCTTAGAGTGCGAAGTCGACCAGGATAGGACGGTGGTCGGATGAATTGTAGTAATTGCTGCGCTCCCACACCATGTTCGTCCACTTCTCGTTAAGGATCATCGCATTCTTCACCTTCGAGAACATCGCCGGCGAGGCGTACATGAAGTCGTAACGCGGAGGCGTGTTGCCTGCTGCATCATCGGCCCATGTACGGGTGGCGAAAAAGTGCCCTGGATATGTCAGGCCTATGATATCCTTGTAGGGAGTCTGATTAAGAATATAGTCGTGGGAACTCAGGAACGGGCTGTCATCGGGCAGTTTGTAGTGCCAGTTGTCGATCCTGGAGCGGGTGTTGAAGTCGCCCATCATCAGCCAGTTCTGTTCCGACGAGAACTGCGGATTGAAGATGCTCTGCGAGCAGATGTACTTGATCTCGTGCTCCCGTTGGGCATTTCCTCCCCTGCTCTGGGCGGAGTCGTATGAGTTGTTCTTTATGACGAATTTGGCATAATAGCCGTAAGCGTGCGGCCATAGATGCAGGGTCACGAAGTTCACTTTCTCACCGTTCACGTCGACCTGGAAGACACCGGCTCCGTGCGCTACGGGCATGTAGCTCTCGGGCTTGCCGGAATGGGTGAAACTGGTAGTATCCACGGAAGAGTCCGTTTCGGTAATCTTGAGAAGCGTCTTTATGGGATACCTGGACGTAATCACCTGGGGATAATAATCTTCCGCATAGAGCCTGTAGCCGCCGATGGCCGCATAACCGTGCCCTACAGCCTTGGCAAAGCCCTGCCAGTGAGCCGGAAAATACCAGTCGGCAGGTGCCTTCTTGGTTGTCGAATGATCCTTATAGATGCTCTGGGCTTCACACCAGACGCATACGTCGGGGTCGTATTTCTGTACGAATTTGCGGAAGTTGTCGAACTGGTATGGCTGGTCGCTCCACATTCCGTTCTGGATGTTCCAGAACAGCACCCGCAGGTTTTTGGGTGCACGCTCCATATCCTTTATGCGCGTCACCTTGATGTCGTCGAGCCAGAAACCATGTACCAGATTGGTAGCAGTCGAGTTGCCGCACCACTGGAGCATGGTGCCGTCCGTGGCCTTCTCGATATCCATGGTTATGCTGTGCCATCCGCCGGACAACTGCGCCGCACCGAATAGGAAAGCGTGTTCTATTCCGTCATGCACGGTATTGACTTCCAGCGCTTTCCCGTCAAGAGTCACGCCTCTGACCACACCACTCAGAACGACCTTGAAGCAAAGGTCGTCGTTGAAACCGTCCACGGTGCGCACACGGAAACTGACACGGATGTCCGATACCTCACCGATAGCGGTCAGCATGGGGCTCTGCGCTATCCCCCGCTTGCCGTTGTCGTTGATACCCACCCCGAGGCAGCCGTCGTATTCCCTGCAGCGGAAAAGATACACCCATGAACCAATGTTCTTCTGCTTGACGTAACTGTCAGTGCACACGTGCGAAGTCGCAACCGTCTTCCACACATCGGACTTGAACTCTATGTGACTCAGCGGGTTCTGCACGTCTTCCCTGAAGTTGTCGGACTGAATGTCGGGGCCTCCGTCTGTGTTAAACAAATGGAAATCCTCCTCCCACAGGACATCCCCAGGCTTGGGGTCGGGAAACTCGTTCTCCGGGTTATCCACCTCCGGGTCCTTTGGCTTCAAATCGTCGAGTATGCCGCCCGTATTACAGGCCGCCACCGCCAGAAGAAGAATCAAAGCCAGACGTTTCATGATGTAAAGATAGTAAAAAAGGAGGATGGGAGTTCAGAACAGACAATAAAAAAAGCCCCGCGCGGGGGCTTATTATTATTGTTCGTCGGGTTGACCGTTTCCGTAGTCGGGGCCGGGACCGCCCTGGGGGCCTCCCTGGGGGCCGCCGCCGAATCCGCCGGGATTGAATCCCGCTCCACCCTGAGGACCGCCTTGGGCACCGCCCTGGGCTGCTTTCGCCATATCCTCGGATGCTGCGTGCCATGCTGCCTCCAGTTCGGAGTTGTAGCGGTCGATGGCGCTCAGGTCCTTGGCCTCGACGGCCTTCTTGAGCTCGCTGCAGGCGTTCTCGATGGCGCTCTTCTTGTCGGCGGGAATCTTGTCGCCGTATTCTTTAAGGTTCTTCTCTGTCTGGAAGACCATGGCATCGGCGCTGTTGATCTTGTCGACGCGCTCCTTCTCGGCCTTGTCGGCTTCCTCGTTTGCCTTGGCTTCGTCGCGCATGCGCTGGATCTCGGCGTCTGACAGGCCGCTGCTGGCCTCGATGCGGATGCTCTGCTCCTTGCCGGTGGCCTTGTCCTTCGCGGACACGCTCAGGATGCCGTTGGCGTCGATGTCGAAGCTCACTTCGATCTGAGGTATGCCGCGCGGTGCGGGTGCGATGCCGTCCAGATGGAACACGCCAATCTGCTTGTTGTCCTTTGCCATGGGGCGCTCGCCCTGAAGCACGCGGATCTCGACGCTCGGCTGGTTGTCGGCAGCAGTGCTGAATACCTGGCTCTTCTTGGCAGGGATGGTGGTGTTGGACTCGATAAGCTTGGTCATCACGCCGCCAAGGGTCTCGATACCGAGGCTCAGAGGGGTGACGTCGAGCAGCAGCACATCCTTCACGTCGCCGGTAAGAACGCCGCCCTGGATAGCTGCGCCGATGGCAACGACCTCGTCGGGATTAACGCTCTTGTTGGGCTCCTTGCCGAAGAAATCCTTTACCAGCTCCTGCACCTTGGGGATACGGGTGGAACCGCCAACAAGCAGGACTTCGTCGATCTGGGATGCGGTGAGCTTTGCATCCTCAAGTGCCTTGCGGCAAGGCTCGATGCTGCGGCGGAACAGGTCGTCGCACAGCATTTCGAACTTGGCGCGGCTGAGGGTCTTGACGAGATGCTTGGGCATGCCGTCCACAGCGGTGATGTAAGGCAGGTTGATTTCTGCGCTGGCAGCGTTGGAAAGCTCTATCTTTGCCTTTTCGGCGGCTTCCTTGAGACGCTGGAGGGCCATAGGGTCCTTCTTGAGGTCCATTCCGCCGTTCTCGGATGCGAACTCGCCGGCGAGCCAGTCGATGATTGCCTGGTCGAAATCGTCGCCGCCAAGGTGGGTGTCACCGTTGGTGGAACGTACTTCGAAAACGCCGTCTCCAAGCTCGAGGATGGAAATATCGAAGGTGCCGCCGCCGAGGTCGTACACGGCGACCTTCATATTCTTGTTTTTCTTGTCAAGTCCGTATGCAAGGGCCGCTGCGGTAGGCTCGTTGATGATTCGCTTCACGTCCAGACCTGCAATCTTGCCGGCCTCCTTGGTGGCCTGGCGCTGGCTGTCGGAGAAGTATGCCGGAACGGTGATGACCGCCTCGGTAACAGGCTGTCGCAGATAGTCTTCCGCAGTCTTCTTCATTTTCTGGAGAATGATGGCGGAAATCTCCTGGGGGCTGTAGAGCCTGCCGTTGATATCGACGCGGGGAGTGTTGTTGTCGCCGCGGGATACGTTGTAAGGGACACGCGCCACCTCTTTGTTCACCTGGTCATAGGTTTCGCCCATGAAGCGCTTGATGGAGAAGATGGTGTTCTTGGGGTTGGTAATTGCCTGACGCTTTGCCGGCGAACCCACCTTGCGCTCTCCGTTGTCGGTGAATGCCACTACGGACGGGGTGGTGCGGGCGCCTTCGTCATTGATGATCACGGTCGGCTGGTTGCCTTCCATAACGGCCACGCACGAATTCGTGGTGCCGAGGGCTATTCCGATAATCGTTCCCATAATATTTAACTTTTAATATTTCACTTCAGTCACCCGCCACCTCCGGCGGGCCGGAATCATATCATCAAATCCTTTGCCATCCCCTATTCTCTGACAAATTGTCATAAATTGTTATCTTTGCATCATGGTTTACAGACAACTGACACCCGAGGAGTATGCCGACATGGCATCGCGCATACTCTACGAAGACAACCACCTGCTTGTCGTGAACAAGAAGAGCGGCGAGATCACCCAGGGCGACAAGACCGGCGACGAATGCCTGGCCGACAGCTACAAGGCCTTCATCGCCGCCCGCGACAACAAGCCAGGGCAAGTCTTCCTTGGCATTCCGCACCGCCTCGACAGGCCTGTGAGCGGCATCTGCATACTTGCCAAGACCAGCAAGGCGCTGGGGCGCCTGGGAGTGATGCTACGCGAGTCGGGCGTCCATAAAACCTACTGGGCGCTGTGCTGCGCCAAGCCCGAGCCGCCCGAAGGACATCTCGAGGACTGGCTGATAAAGAACGAGCCAAAGAACAAATCCTATGTGACCACGGAGCGCCCGGGTGCCAAACTCGCCAAACTCAACTACCGCTGGCTGGGCAGCACCGAGCGATACCATCTGGTTGAGGTCGAGCTGCTGACAGGCCGTCACCACCAGATACGCTGCCAGCTTGGCAACATAGGATGCCCGATCAAGGGCGACCTTAAATACGGTGCGCCACGATCCAATCCCGACGGCGGCATCAATCTGCACGCGCATGAGATCCGCTTCGAGCACCCGGTAAAGCATACCGAAGTGCACGTCATAGCCCCGCCGCCGGCCTCCTGGCCCTGCGATTCCGTCAAGTGAGTTTTATCAGGCTTCGGGCGAATTCGCTCGGGGTCATGTGCTCGTTCAGCTTGAAGGCCATGTTGAACGATACCACCGTGTGGAATCCGCTCATCTGCGCAACATCAACCATGCGCAGGCCCGGGTCCTTCTTAATCAGCTCCATGGCATATTTGACCCGGTAATAATTGACGAGCTGATTAAAGTTGCGCCCGGAATGGAAGTTTATCGACTTCGACAGGTAGAGCCTGTTGGTCCTAGTCATGCGCGACAGGTCATCCACAACGAAATCATCCTGCAGATACGGTTTCTTGGTTTCCATGATTCGCACAACGTCGTTGAACAAAGCCGCCGACCGGCTGTCGGAATCCACATACTGCACAGGCATACGATAGGCGGCGCTGCGCTGCCCCTGGCGTATTTCTTTTTCCTTCTTGTGCCCGAAGAACAGGGTCTTGCGGGAAAAGGCCCTATAGTACTGCAGGCAGAAAAACGCCGCCAGCACGATGCACAAAACCCATCTGGCAACAGCGCTGCCCATGAATGCACACAGCCACGCGCCCGTCATCATGAATACCGACAAGTGGAACAGCTGCAGATAATCCAGCACGCCCTGCCATACTGCCGCCACAAGAAACAACGGCGGCACGTCGGAGAACTTGCGCCTGGTTTTGGCGACCAGATACGACGCAAGAAACAACGACATCGCAAACACGAACGCCTGCGGAGGACATCGGAGGGCCTTCAGGGCTACCGACACGCATAATGCCGGAACCGCAAACAAAAAGGACTGAAACACGGAATCGTGAGGTACAGGATAAAACATAAGGATAGCCAAAGCACACCAAATGTTTACGCAAACAACATCCGTGGACAGTCCCCCGTCACGAAAACAATCGACAATGGTAAAAACCGCCACCGCCGCCAGTGAAGCCAGCCGCAGCAATAAATGAAAAGGGATAATATTTTTCATAACGGGACCAAAAATATGCAATGATCCCGAGATGGATGGAGACAATCATGTGGTATTTTTCGAAATTTACGATTCTTTCGAAAAACTATTTTTTCTCCATTATTTTCTCCTTGATTTTATCGAATCCCTTGCCATATACTCCGGTCACAAGCGACACGGAAAGGAAGGCGTTGGGGTCGACGGTCTTGACCATCTTGAGAAGCAAGCTGAGGTCGGACTTGCGGGTAATGACCATGAGCACTTCGGTATCGTGCTTGGTGTACCAGCCCTTGCCGTCCAGGACAGTCACGCCACGATGCAGGTCATTGGTAATCATATCGGCAATCTCCGCGTACTTCTGAGACAGGATGAAAACCTGCACGGACTGGCGCGAGCCGGACAGATAGAGGTCGATGACGGTACTGTTCACCACTACCAGGATAAAACCGTAAACCACCGTGGTTATCTTTTCAGTCCACGGCAGCAGCTCTCCGTCTGCTGAATACGAAGGCACCAGCAGGGACGAAAGGATAATCACAACGTCCATCCACAGGATCATTCGCCCCGGCGAAACGTTACGGTACTTGTTGACCATCAGGGCGATGATATCCGTTCCTCCGGTACTGCCGCCCTGCGACATGGCCATTCCTATTCCGACTCCGGCCATGATGCCGCCCATGATCGTACTCATCAGCTTGCCGTTGTCCACCGCCAGGGTCTGGCAGATTTCGGGCGGAATGAGCCCCTGCAGCACGTTCAGGCCTATGGAGGCTACTATCACGGCATACACCGTCTTGCCTCCGAAGCCCTTGCCCAGGATGAACAGGGCTATCACCAGCAGGATCGCATTGACTACGAAATAGGTAGTCCCAATCTTTATGAATCCCTTTGTCGCGTACTGAATGATTGCGGCTATACCGGAAACGCCGCCGCCAACCAGGTTGTTGGGAATCAGAAACAACGCCCATCCCGTGACATACAAAACTATGCCCAGGGTCATGATCAGGTATTCCTTTGCGTATACGAACGCGTTTTTCTTACTGAGCTGCATTCTTCTTATTATTGATAGTCTTCTTTATACCTGCCTTGATTTCGTCAAAGCCCTCACCATAAACATTGTTCGTAGGCGACACCGACATGAACGCCCTTGGATCTATCTCCTTTATTACCCTTGAAAGCTGAGGCAATTCCTTCTGGTTGATGAGAATAAGCAGTACGTCCTTTTCCTTCTTGGTGTACCATCCCTGAGCATGGAGTATGGTTACGCCGCGCGACATTACGTCCGTGATATAGTCGGCAATCTCCCCATGCTTCTCGGAAAATACCATGAGCTGATACGAAGACTTCTTTCCTCCCACCACGAAATCGATTATCATAGAGAATATTACAATCTCAACAAGACCATAGCAGGCATCGGAAAAAGTCTTGTCGGGAAGGAAGAGCAGCAGAGAAACCACGATAAAATCGGAGATAAAGAAAGCGCTGCTGAGCGAAACAGGCCAGTATTTGTTGACCATGAGTGCGATGATATCGGTACCACCTGTGCTGCCGCCATAGCGAATCACAAGTCCGATACCTACAGCTTCGGCGACGCCGGCTATTATGGGAATCAGTATGGTTTCACGCACGAAGAAAAAATTGCCCTCCACGCTGTGCATGAATTCCGCTCCCGACATGATTTCCATCGCAAGGGTGGACATCAGGATACAGAAGATGGTCTTGAATCCGAAACCTATTCCCATTGCCAGCACCGCCACGATAATGAGTACCGCATTGATGAAGATATAGCTGTACTGTGCCTGGATGAATCCGCCCGTGGCATACTGGATGACGGTACACAGACCCATCATGCCTCCTGCGGACATTCCGTTGGGAATCATGAAGCATTCCCAGCTGATGGCAAAGATAAAGCTTGCGACAGTCAGCGCAAGGTATTCCCAAACGGTCTTGAGTACTTTACGACTTATCATTTGACCACAATGTTTACGATTCTGCCTGGAACGACGATAACCTTGACTATCTGCTGATCACCCACGTACTTGGGGGTCGATTCGGCAGCACGGACCGCGGCTTCCACCTCTGCAGGAGAAGCGCTGCGGGGCAGGTCGATGGTGAAACGCATCTTGCCGTTGAACTGCACCGGATAGGTGATGTTGTCTTCCGCGGCATAAGCAGCGATGAATTCGGGGAAACGGGCATAGCTCACCGAGCCTTCGTGTCCCAGACGCTCCCACAGCTCCTCCGCAATATGAGGAGCGAACGGGCTGAGCAGCACAACGACAGGCTCGAGTATCTCCCGCTTGGAGCACTTCAGGGCAGTAAGGTCGTTCACTGCGATCATGAATGCGCTGATGGTGGTGTTGTACGAGAAGTTCTCGATATCCTCCTGCTCCTTCCCTATCAGTTTGTGCAGCACTTTCAGCTCCTCGGAGCTTGCCTTCTCATCGGTGACCAGCCACTCGGTACGGTTGTAGAACAGCCTCCAGAGTTTCTTGAGGAAGCGGTTCACGCCGTCGATGCCCTTTGTATCCCATGGCTTGCTCTGCTCGACGGGACCCAGGAACATCTCGTACAGACGGAGCGTGTCGGCGCCGTAAGTATCGCACACCAGGTCGGGGTTCACAACGTTGTACATCGACTTGCTCATCTTCTCGATGGCCCACCCGCAGCGGTACTCGCCGTCTTCGAGGATGAATTCGGCGTCCGCGAACTCGGGGCGCCAGGCGCGGAAGGCTTCAAGGTCGAGCTTGTCGTTGTACACTATGTTCACGTCGACGTGGATTTCCGTAGTCTCATAATCCTTGCGCAGGCCCTCTGAAACGAAGGTGTTGGTGCCCACGATACGGTATACGAAGTTGGAACGGCCCTGTATCATTCCCTGGTTCACAAGCTTGCGGAACGGCTCGTCTTCACAGACATAGCCCAGGTCATAGAGGAACTTGTTCCAGAAACGGGAATAGATGAGGTGTCCGGTAGCGTGCTCGGTACCGCCGACATACAGATCCACGGAACGCCAGTAGTCATCGGCCTCCCTGGATACCAGCGCCTTGTCGTTGGACGGGTCCATGTAACGGAGATAATAAGCACTGGAGCCGGCGAATCCGGGCATGGTGGACGTTTCAAGCGGATAACCGCGATACGTCCAGTCTTTTGCCCTGGCCAGCGGAGCCTCGCCCGTAGGCTTGTAAGAGTCGATCTCAGGCAGCGTGAGCGGCAGGTCTTCCTCCGGAACGGGACAAGGGATGCCGTCCCTGTAATAAATCGGGAAAGGCTCGCCCCAGTAGCGCTGGCGCGAGAAGATGGCGTCGCGAAGACGATAGTTCGTCTTGCGGCGGCCGAGCCCCTTCTCCTCGACATAGTCCTTGGCGCGCTCGATCGCCACATTGACGTCGAGTCCGTTCAGGAATCCGGAATTGCACATCTTGCCCTCCTTTGCGTCGAAAGACTCCTCCGACACGTCGCAGCCCTCGATAATGGGCACGATGGGCAGATCGAAGCGGCGGGCGAAGGCGTAGTCGCGGCTGTCGTGCGCAGGCACGGCCATGATTGCGCCGGTTCCATATCCGGCAAGCACGTATTCGGATATCCAGATGGGGATCTTCTCCCCCGTGAGAGGATTCAGGCCATAGGCGCCGGAGAACACGCCGGTGACGCTCCTGGTCTCGGCGATGCGCTCGCGCTCAGTCTTCTTCTTGACCTCCTTGATGTAAGCGGCAACTGCCTCCTTGCGGTCGGCGCTCGTGAGCTCGTCCACCAGATCGCTTTCGGGCGCAAGCACCATGAAGGTGACGCCGAAGATGGTGTCGACGCGGGTGGTGAAGATGGTGATCGGTTTGTGGCGGCCGTCGCACTCGGTGTCGAAAACCACCTCGGTACCGTCGGAACGGCCTATCCAGTTGCGCTGCATCTCCTTGAGCGAATCGCTCCAGTCCAGGCGGTCCAGCGACTCCAGGAGCCTGCCGGCATAGGCCGAAACGCGCAGCTGCCACTGCGTCATCTTCTTCTGTTCGACGGGGAATCCGCCGCGCACCGACAGTCCGTCCTTGACTTCGTCGTTGGCGAGCACGGTACCCAGGCCCTCGCACCAGTTGACGGAGGTTTCTCCCTGATATGCAATACGATAGCGCATGAGGATGTCGGACTTCTCCTTTTCGGAAGCGGCAGCCCACACGGCAGGGGTCACATCTTCGTAACCTTCCTTTTCTATGCGCTCAACCAGCTCCGAAATCGGGCGGGCCTTGTCGGCCACCGGATCGTACCAGCTGTCGAACATCTTGAGGAAGGCCCACTGCGTCCATTTGTAGTACGCAGGGTCGCACGTCCGAACCTCGCGGTCCCAGTCAAAAGAAAAACCGATACGGTCAAGCTGACCGCGGTAACGGGCAATATTGTCGGTGGTGGTCTTTTCGGGGTGCTGCCCTGTCTGGATGGCATACTGCTCGGCGGGAAGGCCGAAGGCATCGTAGCCCATAGGATGCAGCACGTTGAATCCCTTCAGCCTCTTGTAGCGGGAATAAATGTCGCTTGCTATGTATCCCAGGGGATGTCCCACGTGCAGGCCTGCGCCCGACGGATACGGGAACATGTCCAGCACGTAGTATTTCGGCCTGGAAGGATCCTCAACCGCCTTGAATGTCTTGTTGGCGGCCCAATATGCCTGCCACTTGCTCTCGATTGATCTGAAATCGTACTCCATAAATCACTTTTTCTTTTCAAGTCTGAACTCAACGTTCAGCGAAATCTGAGACTTTACTTTCTTGCCACGCACACGCCCCGGTTTCCAGTCGGGCGAGGCTTTGATTACCCTGAGCGCCTCCGCCTCCAGCAGCGGGTGGGTGCTCTTTGCCGCCTTCACGTCGGTGACGCGGCCTTTTTCGTCTATTACGAAATCCACCAGCACACGCCCCTGGATGCCCTGACGGACAGCTTCCTGAGGGTATTTCAAGTATACGTACACCCATTTGCTCAGGAACACGGCCGGGTCGCTGCTGCCCAGGAACGTCGGCCTTACGTCGCATTCGTAATATGGCCTCACTCCCACACGGTCAGCGAGATATTCTTCCCTGGCGGCTTCGGAAGGATCGAATTCCGGAGCCGGACCGCCGGCGAGCTCCACCACGAAATTGTAGATGTACTCCACCTCCCTCTCCATGTTCGCATACTCGAGCACCGAAGGCGTATCGCGTACGGTGTTGTATTCGGGATACATCCCGGTGGTGAACATCACGGCAGGAATCTTCCTGTCGTAGAACATACGGTGGTCGGACGGGCAGGGCTCCGCAGAAACCAGGCTGGGCTGCACAGGCTGCAGTGTGGCGGAAAGGCCCGTCACCACCTTGTTGAGGTCTGCGTTGGAAGCCGTGTACGCATAGAAGCCTGACGAAGCTGTGCCGAGCATGTTCAGCTCCACCGCCGCCTCGATCGCCCCAGCATCGGAAAACGACCTGTTCAGGAAATACCAGGTGCCGGCGCAGTCTTTAGTAGAGGCGCCGGACGCCAGCAGCAGCACGGAGCGCTTCAGCAGCACCCTGTTGGTGTTCAGACGCTGGGCGAGCTGCAGCAACATAGCCAGGCCGGAAGCATTTCCGTTGGCACCGTAATAGATGCGCGTAACCTGGTCGCCGTCGACGCTGACGGTCGCGGATCCAAGGTTGTCCAGTCTGGCACACAGCACTATGTACTTGTTCTTCAACTTGCTGTCATATCCCGGAATGAATGCGGCCACGTTTCTTGAGCGAAGAGTGTCTCCCTCATCGCGGACCATTCCGAAAAGGTCGCCGTCATTGCCGTACAGCAGGTCGACGCCTGCCTCGGTGAAACGGGCGGACATGTATCTTGCCGCCTCCAGCTCGCCGTCGGATCCAGGAGCCCGGCCCTCCATCGCTGCGGAGGCCAGGTAACCCACGTCCGCCTTCATGGCGCGCACCATCTCGCTCTCCGACAGGTCGGAATAGCCGGGAGTGACGAACTGCGCCATGGAGCACAGCGGCCATAATGCGAGTAACAGTATCAAAAGGCGTCTCATAATCATTCGTTTACAAGTATCCAGGTCTCTTTAGAAGCATACGGCAGGCACATGACGGCACGGTATGCCTCGAAGGCCTCGGTCACGCGATTGCAGGGCGATACGAAAACGGCGTTAAGGCCGCTGTAATACCGGAACACCATGGATTCAAAACCGGCGTCGCGGTAGCGGGCAGCAAGCCTTGAGGCATTGCCCTCGTTCGAAAACGCACCGACGACCACGTAGCAGCGCCTGTCCAGCCTGCGCGCCGGTATGTTTTTGATAGACGATGCCTTACGCAACTTCCCGGCGTGTTTCAGGGTGTCCATGGCATGCAGCGAATCGGCGGCGTAGCGCTCGGCACGCGCAACCGAATCCAGCCTGGCGCGTTCGATGGAGTCCCGCACCTCGGCCTTGCGGCTCTCAACCATCTCGATGAGCGCCCGCTTTTCGTTGATATACGACGATCCGGGCCTTCCCGCAAGGGTACGGAAAAAATCGCATGAACTGACACAAAGTGTCAGCAGGCAGAGTGCACACAAAACGCTGAGATTCTTCATAACCTACAAAGTTAAATAAAAATCTTATATTTGCGAGTGCGCAAATTTATAATCATATTGTCGGTCCTTCTGTGCGGCGTTCCCGCAGAGGCCCAGTTCCTTTACAGGCTTCCCCCGCCCAAGCCCCTGATCACGCCTGCCGACACCACCGAGATCTTCATCATCGGCGACGTGATGATGCACTCCGCACAACTCTCGCACGACTGCGAATTCTTCCTCAAAAACATAGCGCCACGCATGCAGAAAGCCGATTTCTGCATCGCGAACATGGAATTCCCTCTGGGCGGCGAACCCTATACAGGATATCCTGCGTTCTCCACCCCGGACTGGTATGCCGAATACGTGGCACGCTGCGGCGCCGACGTGTTCCTGACAGCCAACAACCACATACTCGACCGCGGCACCAAAGGCCTGCGGCGCACCATACGCATCTACGACAGGATGGCAGACTCACTTGGCATACGCTACACCGGAATCGGGCGCGAACCTCTCATACTCGAAAGAAGGGGGCTGCGAATCGCGCTCATCAACTTCACCTATGGCACCAACGTGGCGCCTCAGGAGGCCGAACCGGACGTGATGCGCATGCGCAAGGACGACGTGGCGCAGTCCATACGGCTGGCAAAGGAGCAGGGCGCCGACTTCATCGTGGCACTCCCCCACTGGGGCACGGAATACAGACTGAACCACGACGACACACAGGAGCAATGGGCTAAATGGCTGGTGCGTAAGGGATGCTGCGCCGTCGTGGGAGCGCATCCTCATGTGGTGCAGGATACCACCCATATCAAAGGCGTACCGGTCATCTATTCCATGGGCAACGCGGTATCCAACATGAGCGCCGAGAACACCCGGCTCGAGTTGGCTGTCACCCTGCGCTTCGTACATGAAATGGGTTCCGGAACCGTCCGTATGCTGGAGCCGCAGCTGGACTTTATGTGGTGCACCCTTCCCGGAAAGCTCACAGAGAGTTACGCCACCATATTCGTAAAAGAGTGGGCCAATCGAAAAAACGACTGGCTCACTCCTTCAGACTATGACAACATGATGGCGACGCTCGAACGCGTCCGCGCCGCCACCGGAATCAAGGCGTATTAATTTGCAGTACCCGCTGCAACGATCGCGGCGTACTTGTCGTACTTGTCCTGGTAGGACTGGTCGGCTTCGCGGAAGCGGAAGCAGGCATTCTTCAGATACTCTGCCACGGCCACCTTGGTGGAATCGTCGTTGAGTACCGAAAGTGCCTTCTCGAAAGGCTCGATGCAGTCCTTCAGATACTTCTCGAACTTCTCCACGAGGGCCATGTACTTGGCATCGTCCATCTCGTTCTGGGCATCCTCGGAGTACTTGACGGCGAGGTTGTAGAACATCTGGCCCTTGCCGATGTAGCCAAATGCATAGTTCGGATCTATCTGGGCGCACTGGTCGTATGCTGCGATAGCCTCCTCGGTCTTGCCGAGCTCGTTGCAGATGTTGCCTTCAACATAGTACAGAGAAGGATTGTTGGGCTCGTTCTTCTTGGCCTCGCCAAGCAGCTCGAACAGGCGGTCGGTGCTGCCGTTGGAGCTGATGTAGTAGTTGATGAGGCCAACGAGGATGCTCTGGCTCTGAGGGAACACCTTGAAGCCCTCCTCGAGATAATCCTTGCCCTTCTCGGCATCACCCTTCTTCTCGGCGATGTCGGCGAGCTTGGCGAAAGTCTCGCCGTCCTCGCCGTAGTAGCCGAGCTTGTAGGCGTCGAGGAAGAACTTTTCAGCCCTCTCCAGATCTGCCTTATAGGCTTCTTCGTCCTGTTTGTCGGCATTGCTGAGGAGCCAGGCGGTGAAGCCGGCGTTGTACACGGAGTTGGAGTCGATCTGTCCGAGAGGCTCGGTGGCCTTGGCGAGGGCTGCCTGCTCGAAGCACTTGGAGGCCTTCTTCAGGTCGCCGAGTGTATAGGCGGTGTAGGCGTCCTCGGTGAACTTGCCAGCGATGGAAAGCAAAGCTCCGGTGATGTCCTTGGTCTTGGAACCCTTGACATCAAGCTCGGCTGCCTTCTTGTAAGCATCGAGAGCCATTTCAAGGGCGTTCTCGGCGATAGGCTTGGTAACCTCGATGATTCCGAGCTGTCCTGCTGCATTGAAGTAATAGTTGCGGGTAGGATAGATCTCCTTCTCCCAGCTCTCGCCGTTGACGACCGCATTCTCGACGGAAAGCGGCTTCTCGTTGTTGGAGATGAGCTGGATTTCCTGACGGCTTGCGCCGATCCAGCCGCTACCGGCGGCAGCGTCGTATGCACCGATAAGGGCCTGGCCGTACTTGATCCAGGTTGCAAACTTGTCGGCCTTCTTGGGATTCTCTACTTCGGCTTTTGCCTTCTGCAGTGCAGTCTCGGCAGCGGCCACGCTTTTAACCTGAGCGTTGGCAGTGGTAAATGCGGCTGCAAGAGCCAAAACCATCAAAATTCTTTTCATCGTATTGGTGTTTTAGTTGTTTTCAGTTGTCTCTTCGCTTTCAGGAGCGGCTTCCTGCTCCTCCTCCTTGGGTACCGGGCAGACGGCAGCGATTGCGTCTCCCTCGCGGATGTTGATCAGACGGACGCCTTGCGTCGCGCGGCCTGCGACTCTGATATCGGTCACCGACATCCTTATCGTGAGGCCTGACTTGTTGATAATCATCAAGTCGTTTTCTTCTGTAACGGACTTTATTGCAACAAGCGGGCCAGTCTTCTCGGTGATGTTGATCGTGCGCACGCCCTTGGCGCCGCGGGCTGTCTTGCGGTACTCCTCGGGATCGGTTCTCTTGCCGTAGCCGTTCTCGCTGACTACCAGCACGGTACGCGCGGAATAGTCGGGGTCGGCAGGGTTGGCGGAGAGGGCTCCGATCACCTCGTCGTCGTCATCGATGTTGATGCCGCGGACACCGGAGCTGTTGCGGCCAAGGCTGCGGAGTTCCTCCTCGTTGAAGCGGCAGCAGCGGCCCTTGCGGGCAGCGATCATGATCTCATGCTTGCCGTCTGTGAGCAGGGCGTCAAGGAGCTCGTCTCCCTCGCGGATGTTGATGGCTATGATGCCCTTGTTGAAGCTGCGGGAGTTGGTGTAGTCGGCCAGGTCGGTCTTCTTCACCACGCCGCGCTTGGTCACCAGGATCACGTAGCGCTCGGCGCTGGTGTCGGCGTTCTTGGGCAGAGGGATGTTAAGGTAGGTGCGGATCTTGTCCTCGGAATCGATGGAGAGGAGGTTCTGCACCGCCCTGCCCTTGGAGGTGCGGCTGCCCTCAGGCAGTTCGTAGACTTTCTTGCAGTAGCGTACGCCCTTGTCGGTGAAGAAGAGCATGACGGAATGCATGTTGGCCACGAAGATGTGTTCTATGAAGTCCTCGTCGCGGGTGGCGCTGGCCTTCTTGCCCACGCCTCCCCTGCTCTGGGTCTTGAATTCGCTGAGCGGGGTGCGCTTGATGTAGCCCATGTGGGATATGGTGATGACCACGTCCTCGTCGGGATAGAAGTCCTCGGGGTTGAACTCGTCGGCGCTCATGGTTATTTCGGTGCGGCGGGCGTCGCCGTACTTGGCCTTCATCTCGGCGGACTCCTGCTTTACGATTGCGAGCTGCTCGGTCTCACTGCCAAGGATTTCGCGGCAGCGGGCGATGAACTTCTCGAGATCGTCGTACTCGGCCTGTAGCTTTTCCTTCTCGAGGCCGGTGAGCTGGCGCAGGCGCATTTCCACGATGGCCGCTGCCTGGATCTCGGTGAATCCGAATGTGGCGGAGAGCTCGGCCTTGGCATCGTCGACGCTCTTGGAATGGCGGATGATGGCCACGATCTCGTCGATGACGTCGATCGCCTTCAGCAGGCCTTCCAGGATGTGGGCGCGCTTGAGTGCCTTGTCGAGTTCGAACTTGGTGCGGCGGACAACCACTTCGTGCCTGAATTCCACGAAGTTGGCTATCATCTCTTTGAGCGTGAGCGTGCGGGGACGGCCCTTGACCAGAGCCACATTGTTGATGGCGAAGCTGGACTGAAGGGCGGTGTACTTGAAGAGGGTGTTGAGCACAACGTTGGAGTTGGCGCCCATCTTAAGGGGTATTTCGATGCGTATGCCCTCGCGGTTGGTGAGCTCGAGCAGGTCGGCAATGCCTTCTATCTTCTTGTCGCGAACCAGTTCGCCGATGTGGGCGATCATGTCGCGCTTGTTGACCATGTAGGGGATCTCGGTAACGACGATGGACTCGCGCCCGTTGTCGGCCACTTCGATCTCGGTGCGGGCGCGCACAACCACCCTGCCTCGGCCGGTGTTGTATGCGTCCACTATGCCCTGACGGCCCATGATGATGCCTCCCGTGGGGAAATCGGGGCCCTTGACATACTCCATCAGCTCGTCGGTGGTGATGTCGGGATTGTCGATGTAGGCGCAGATGGCGTCGCAGACCTCTCCGAGGTTGTGGGGCGCCATGTTGGTGGCCATACCGACCGCGATGCCGGCGGAGCCGTTGAGCATCAGCAGAGGGAGCTTGGTGGGCAGCACGGTGGGCTCCTGGAGGGAATCGTCGAAGTTGAGCGTCATGTCGACGGTGTCCTTGTCGATGTCGGCGAGGATGTCTTCCGTCATCTTGGCGAGCTTGGCCTCGGTGTATCGCATTGCCGCCACGGGGTCGCCGTCCATGGAACCGAAATTGCCCTGACCGAACACCAGCGGATAACGCTGGTTCCAGGGCTGGGCGAGACGGGCCATTGCGTCGTAGACGCTGGAATCTCCATGCGGGTGGAACTTACCCAGTACTTCA
>JAEELG010000042.1 GCA_016288775.1 Bacteroidales bacterium
ATTCCAGGGCCTGCGAGTCGGTGTTGCAGACAACGAAGCTGCACCCTTCGATGCCGGTGCGGTACATGTAGGACACTGCATTGCAGCCTCCGCCGCCAACGCCTATGACCTTGATAATCTCGTTGGAACGCTTCCAGTCGGACGGTACCGTCGCTTCCAGGTTTATATTGAAATCCTCGAACATAACTTATTGCTTTCCTTCGTTGTTTTCACCCATTTCATCGTAGATTTCGCCGAGTACCCCGTCGAAACCGTTTTCGAATATGGTCCCCACTTTCTTCCACTGAACCTGGAACCAGCTGGGGCCCTTGTCTTCCTTCACGGGCTTGGCGGCTTTGGCCGGCTTGACCCTGTCGCGGCTGCGCGGAGGAATCTTCTTGATCTTCTTCTCCACCTTGCCGAAATCGTCGGGGCTGAACAGATTGCCCTGCCCGTTGTCGTCGGGGGCGACCTCCACTGTCTCCTTCTTCTGCTCTGAAGCGGGTTTGGAGGCCTCCTCGATGCAGTTCAGATAGGGATCTGCCGCGGCTTCGAGCACCAGTCCCACCGAGGTGGCGGCTTCGGCCTCGCCTATGCCTGAGCAGCCGTCGGAGCTGAACTTGCGCGCCAGAGGGAATCCCACGCGCACGTTGTAACCCGACTCGTCCTTGATCAGGTTGATGAGGTTCGCCAGGTTGGCGCCGCCTCCGGTCAGCACCACGCCGCAGCGCAGCCTGTCGGCGAATCCGCTCTCCTGGATGAGGTAGAGCAGCGCCATCACTATCTCGCGGCAGCGGCTGGTGATGATTTCCGACAGGTACTTCACCCCAAGATGCTCGTAGGTGCCGTTTTCCTCGTCGTTGATCTGTATGATCTTGTCGCCCATGGTCTGGAGCTTCTCGGGCAGGCAGGCTCCGAACGCGAGCTTGATGTTCTCCGCAAGGGTGTCGTCGAAGGCGCATTCCAGGCGGATGTCGGTGGTGATGCTCTTGCCGCCGAATGGCACCGACGCGAAGTAGCGCATGATGCCTCCCTGGTAAATGGCGAGCGAAGTGACTCCTGCGCCCATTTCGATGAGGGCCACGCCGTTGGTCATCTCGTCGCTCTTGAGCACCGCCTCGCCGACCGCTGCAGGCGTGAAGATGGCCTGGGCAAGTGCCACCCCCGCGTCGTTGAGCATGATGTCGATGTTGCGTACGGCCTTCTTGGCGCCGACGAAGATCTTGAAGTTGCCGGCAAGGGCGTCGCTGCAAGTGCCGACCACGTCTTCCTCGCTCCCGATGAAGTCGTCGGTGCTGAATGACTGAGGTACGGCGCCGTAGATGAGCTCCTTGTTGCTGTCGGCAAGGGGATAGGTGTCGAGCGCTATGCTCTTGAGGGCGGCGATCTCGTCGTCGCCGATCAGCGCTGCGGGGTCGCTGCGCTGTATGCTGGCGCTGGCGGTCTCCTGGCGCACGTTGTAGCGCGGCAGGCCGACCACGACCTGCAGGATCTTGATCTGCAGCTCGTCCTCCGCTTCGGCTATGGCCTGGCGGAGCGGACCTGCGGCCCTCTTCGGATTGAATACGCAGTTGTAGCGTATGCCGTCCGAAGGCCTCTCTTTGTAGTAGATGATCTGGACGTTCTCGCCTATGACCTTTGCTACGCAGAGTGCGAGTTTCGAAGTGCCCAGATCGACTGTCGCTATATATCTTTCCTGCATATTATTTGTTTATTGTATTTCAGGTTTACGCTTTTGTAATAGCCCTCGCCCTTGGCGGGGAGGATGTGGGAGTAGTACTTGCCCATACGGCCGAACTTGCTCTCGATGTCGTCGGGCTTGCCGAAGATGAAACGCTCCTTGCCGTCGGCGGTGCGGAGCTCTATGTCGCCCGCGGGGTTCACCGACACGCTTGAGATGCGGTCTTTCCATTGCTTCGAGCACTTTATGTATTCCGTAAGGCCGATTATGCCCAGGGCCCAGTCGGGGTTGGACCCGTCCTCTATGCGTGGAATGGCGCCCTCGATGAGCGGCACGTCGGCCGTGTAGTCCTTGTGGAGAGGGAAGACGAAGCCGGTGCGGTCCATGTAGAAGCCCTGGTCTCCGCGCTTGAAGCGGAGCACGGGCGCGCGCTGTACTATGCTCACGTGCAGCACGCCGTCGGGAGTGGTCCAGACCTCGCTCTGCATCACCACGCTCTTTTCTTCCAGCATTTTCTCCATGCGGTCGAGGTCGAGGCTGTCGAGGCGCACGCCTATGTAGGCGCCGTATTTGCGGTCCAGGAAGCCGCGCACGTCTTCTTCGGTTACGAATTCGTATTCGTCCAGTATCTGCACGTCAAGGGCGTTGCACAGCACGGCGGACCGCTCTGCGCGTGCACGGCTTGAAATGAAGCCGAGTACGGCGAGCAACAGCAACAGGGCTGCGCAGAACGCTATTCTCTTGACGTACGTTTTCATTGTCTCGCTTCCAGCATTTCGGTTATGGGCCCTATGAAACGGTCGATGTCGCCTGCACCGAAGGTTCCGAGCACGTCGAGGGGCTCTTTCTCCAGCAGGGCCATCAGGCCGTCCTTATGCACCAGCATCTTTTCTGGGGCCGTTATGTCTTTGAGTATCAGTTCGGAATTGACTCCGGGTATGGGTTCTTCGCGTGCCGGATAGATATCCAGCAGTATCACTTTGTCCAGGCCGCTCAGGGCGCGGGCGAATTCAGGCGCGAAGTCGCGGGTGCGGGTGTACAGGTGCGGCTGGAACACTCCGGTAATCTTGCGCCCGGGGAAGATTCCGCGCAGCGACGAGATGGCGCTTTCGAGCTCTGCCGGATGGTGGGCGTAGTCGTCGATGTACACCAGCCCGGGCTTGTTAACGTGCTCGTCGAGCCTGCGGCGTGCGCCCCTGAAGGTGCCGATGGCATGACGCACTTTCTGGCCGTCCACGCCGTGGCAGAGGCAGATGGCCGCCGCGGCGACGCTGTTCTCCACGTTCACCCATCCCAGGGCGCCGGTGCGTATGTCGCTCAGTGTGCCTCCGGGATACACCAGGTCGAAGGTATAGTGCCCGTCGGGCGACAGCCTCAGGTTGGTGCTGTGGAAGTCGGCGTCTGGATTGTCGAAGTGGTAGGTGAAGATGCGGGCGCTCATCTCTTCCTGCTTGATGGGGAGCCCGTACTTGAGTATGATGGTCTCGTGGACCTGCGACGCGAACTGGCGGAAAGCCTCCTGCACGTGTGCGAGGTCGCCGTAGATGTCGAGATGGTCGGCGTCCATTGCGGTTATGGCCGCGATGGCGGGATGCAGCTGGAGGAAGGAGCGGTCGAATTCGTCGGCCTCCGCCACTACTATCGGGTTGCTGCTCATGAGCAGGTTGGTGCCGTAGTTCTTGGAGATGCCTCCGAGGAATGCGGAGCAGCCTTCGCCCGACTCGGTAAGGATGTGGGCGACGAGCGTGGATGTGGTGGTCTTGCCGTGGGTACCGGCAACCGCCAGGCAAATCTGGTCGCGGGTTATCTCGCCAAGCGCCATTGAGCGCTTGACCACCTTGTAACCGTTTTCCTTTACGAACTGCAGTTCATGCAGGCTCTCCGGAATGGCGGGGGTGTAGATTACCAGCGTGGACTCAATGTCTGCGGGAATGCGCGAAGGGTCGTCGTCGTAATGCACGGCGATGCCCTCGGACTCGAGCTGCCCGGTGAGTTCCGACGGGGTGCGGTCGTAGCCGCCTACGTCGTAGCCCTTGAATTTGTACCAGCGGGCTATGGCGCTCATTCCGATTCCGCCTATTCCGATGAAATAGACGTGCTGTAACTTGCTTTCCTTCATCTGTCCAACAGTTTATATATTTCGTCGACTATGGTCTGTGCGGCGTCGGGCAGGGCCATTGCCGCAGCGTTGCGTTCCAGGGTGGCTATCCTTTCGGGATCGTGCACCAGTTCCAGGGCGGTGGGAAGCAGCTTCTCCGCCGCTTCGGCGTCGCGCACCAGCAGGGCTGCGTCCTTGCGCACCAGCGCCATCGCGTTGTGTGTCTGGTGGTCTTCGGCCACGTTGGGCGAGGGCACGAACACCGCCGCCTTCGCTGTGGCGCAGATCTCCGATACCGACGAGGCGCCGCTGCGGGTTATGATGACGTCCGCCATGGCGTATGCCAGGTCCATCCTGCCTATGAAGTCGCTGTGCTTGATATGGGGCAGGTCGCGGCCTTCCATGAAGGCGTCGACGCCCTGCTTGTAGTAGCGTCCGCACTGCCAGAGCACCTCCACGTCGTCGCCGCCGGGGCATCCGGCCTCGATCCATGCCTTCATGGCGTTGTTGAGTGTGCCGCTGCCCAGGCTGCCGCCCACTATGAGGATGTGGCGCTTGCCGGGAGTGAATCCGTAGAATCTGAGGCCCTCAAGGCGCTCCTCCTCGGTATAGGGATGCATCGAGGGGCGTATGGGGTTGCCGCTCATGACTATCTTGTCGGCAGGGAAGAAGCGCTCCATGCCCTCGTAGGCCACGCAGATGCTCTGCACCTTGTTCGCCAGCATCTTGTTGGTGAGTCCGGCGAAGCCGTTCTGCTCCTGGATAAGGGCGGGCAGCTTCATGCGGGTGGCGGCCATCAGCAGGGGAGCGCTGGCATATCCGCCCACGCCCACCGCTATCTCGGGCTTGAACTCCTTGATGATCTTGCGCGCGCGGCGTATGCTGCCGAGGAAACGGGCGGGAACCTGCACGTCGTTGATAATGTTCTTGATGTTGAGCTGGCGCTGCAGGCCCACGATTGGCAGGCCCACGATCTCGAAGCCTTCGGCGGGCACCTTCTCCATCTCCATCTTGCCTTCGGCGCCGACGAAGAGGATTTCGGTGTCGGGATTGACCTCCTTGAGCTTCTTGGCGATGGATACGGCAGGGAAGATGTGTCCCCCGGTGCCGCCGCCGCTGATTATTACCCTTAGCTTCCTATATTCCATAATCGTTCAGTTCGTCGTTCAACATATCTTCTTCCGGCTGCTCCGCTTCGCTCTCGAAGTCCTCGAGGTCCTGGAGTCCCGCCTGCACGTTCTCGGCAAGGTTTACAAGAGGGGCTGCGTCGCGCTGCTCCTTCTCTATCCTGCGTTGGGCTATGCGGCTGAACGACAGGATGATGCCGAATGCCAGGCTGAAGCACAGGAAGGCGCTGTTGCCGTGGCTGATGAGCGGGAGCGTCTGGCCCGTCATGGGGCCTATGTCGGCGTTCACGAACATGTGCAGGAACGCCTGGCCGGTGATTAGCAGGCACAGTCCCGCCACGGTCAGCTTGGCGTACAGGTCCTTGCCGGAGTTGCGCACTATTATGGAGCCCCTGGCCATCAGTGACACGTACAGGAAAATGATTATCAGGGCGCCCCAGAGCCCGTATTCTTCGATGATGAAGCTGTACATGTAGTCCTCGGAGATATCCGGCACCACGTAGCGCTGAGTGCTCTGGCCGGGGCCCTTGCCCAGTATGCCGCCCTCTTTGATCGCTATCTTGGCGCTGTACGGCTGGCGTATCTTGTCGAGAGCCTTGTAGTACTCGTCGGAGCCTTCGCGGGCCTCTATCACCTTCTTCTCCCAGTTGTCGTCTTCCGATATACGGCTTATAGCAGTGCCGATACGCTTGAGCGCCTTGTGCCCGCTGATCTCGTAAATGCCCCAGCATCCGGCGATTATGACCACCGCCGCGAGCGCAAGGACCGCCATGTCGCGGAGATTGCCGCCGCCCAGCAGGATAACCAGGAACATGATTCCTCCTATGAACAGGGCAGCCGAGTTGCTTCCGGGGATGATCATCAGCAGCGTGACCAGGAACGGGCCGTAGATGTAGAGCACCTTCTTCCAGAATTCGCTCTTCGGGCCCTTCAGTTCGCCCTTCTTGAGGGCGTCGAGCGCCCAGGCCAGGTAAAGCACCATGGCCACCTTGACCACTTCGAACACGTGCACCTGCACCTTGTACAGCTGCAGGATGCGCCTGGCACCGTTCAGCTCTATGGATTTCACGAAGGACGTGTCGACCTTCGACAGCAGCAGGCCAAGCAGGACGAAGGATATCAGGAATCCCCACTGCGAACACCAGCGGAAGAAGCGTATGTTCTTGATATTGTAACAGACGATGATGAGCACAAGTCCCGCCGCAACGATGAAGAGCTGGCTCTTCACTATGTCCAGACGGGTCTGGCTGCCTTCGAGCAGACGCGAAGTGGAGGAGAAGATGCACACGATGGAGATCAGGATCAGCATGAGCACGATGATCCAGACCACCTTGTCTCCTTCAATGCGGTCGAAGAAATTCCAGACTGTGCGCTTCTTTGACGTCATGTTACAGGCTTCTTACTGCGTTCTTGAACTGGGTTCCACGGTCTTCGTAATTCTTGAACAGGTCAAAACTGGCGCAGCAGGGGCTCAGGAGCACCACGTCGCCGGCCACCGCCAGCGTGCTGGACACCTGAACCGCCTCGCGGGCGCTCTTGGTATCGACTATGCGGTCTTCGCCGATAATGGGAGCGAAGGCTGCGTGTATCTTGCTGTTGTCGACTCCCAGGCACACGATGGCTTTCACCTTGTCGCGCACCAGCTCGTTCAGCACGCTGTAGTCGTTGCCCTTGTCGGTGCCGCCCACTATCCAGATGACGGGGCGGGTCTGGCACTCCAGTGCGTACCATGCGGAATCCACGTTGGTGGCCTTGGAGTCGTTGATGTAGAGCACGTCGCGTATGCTGAGGACGGGCTCGAGGCGGTGCTCGATGGGTGAGAAGGTCATGAGGGAGTTGCGTATCACCTCGTCTTCAATGCCGGAAGCCTTGGCCGCCAGCGCCGCCGCCATGGAGTTGTATATGTTGTGGCGGCCGCCCAGGGCGAGCTCGCGCAGGTAAATCTCGCTCTCGCTCTGCTCGTAACGCACCACGATGCGGCTGTCGTCGAGCCATGCGCCCTGCTCGAAGTTTTTCTTCTCCTGCGAGAAGGGGAGCATCTTGGCCTTCAGCACTATCTTGCTGAGGTGGTCGATGGTGATGGCGTCGTCGGAGTCGAAGATGAAGCAGTCCTCCGGGCGGAGGTTGCGGGTGATCTTGAACTTCGCGCGCACGTAGTTCTCCATCTTGTGGTCGTAGCGGTCGAGATGGTCGGGAGTGATGTTGGTGATGATGGCGATGTCGGGCCTGAAGTCATAGGTGTCGTCGAGCTGGAAGCTGCTGATTTCCAGCACGTAATAGTCGTGCTGCTCGGTCGCTACCTGCAGGGCGTAACTCTTCCCTATGTTGCCGCCGAGGCCTACGTTGAGCCCCGCCTCCTTGAGGAGGTAGTGGATCAGCGAGGTCGTGGTGGTCTTGCCGTTTGACCCGGTTATGCATATCTTCTTCGCGCTGTCGTAACGCGACGCGAATTCTATTTCCGACACTATGTGCGTTCCGCGCTCCGCCAGCGCCTTAACCATGGGGGCGGTCGAGGGGATGCCGGGGCTCTTGACCACCTCGTCGGCGTTCAGAATGAGCTCCGGAGTGTGTCCTCCCTGCTCGAAGGGGACATCCCACTTCCGCAGCATGGCGGCGTACTCCTCCTTGATGTTCCCGTTGTCGGACAGGAACACGTCGAATCCCTTTACTTTCGCGAGCACTGCGGCTCCGACGCCGCTTTCCGCTCCACCCAATACTACTACTCTTGACATTCTATCTTATCTTCAAAACGGCCAGCGTTCCCACTGCCAGTATTATTCCTATGATCCAGAAGCGCGTAACGATGCGCGGCTCCGGAATTCCCTGTTTCTGATAATGATGATGGAGGGGAGCCATCAGGAACACCCTGCGGCCTTCTCCGTATTTGCGTTTTGTGCGCTTGAAATGCGAGCGCTGAATGATCACCGAAAGGCTCTCCATGAGGAAGATGCCGCACAGCAGCGGGAGTATGAGCTCCTTGCGGATGAGCACTGCGCTCACGCCTATGATGCCTCCTATGGTGAGGCTGCCCGTGTCGCCCATGAACACCTGGGCCGGGAAGCAGTTGTACCACAGGAAGCCAATGAGCGCTCCCACGAACGCAGCCATGAAAATGGCAACCTCTCCGGATCCGGGTATGTACATGATGTTGAGGTACTTGGCATCGATGACGTCGCCGCTGAGCCAGGCCATCACGCCTATCGCAACGCCTACGATCGCCGAGGTGCCGGAGGCCAGGCCGTCCATGCCATCGGTAAGGTTGGTGCCGTTGGAGCAGGCGAGCGTGACCAGGATAATCATGATCATGTAGATGCCCCACGAGCAGTACACTCCGAGCTGACCGTGAAACGGCGACAGCCAGGAATAGTCGAACTCGTGAGCCTTTACGAAGGGTATGGTTGTGATGAGCCTGTCGGTGGGGATGTCGGGGCTGATGCACACCGTCAGCGCCACCACGAGGCCCAAAC
>JAEELG010000004.1 GCA_016288775.1 Bacteroidales bacterium
GGTGGCGCAGGCGTGCATGCCCACCTGGCGGATGCAGCCCTCCAGCTTCTGGGCGTACTTGAGCACCTCCTTGTTGATGTCGGGGCCGTTTTCGAGCTCGTTCTTGAACTCCGGCACGAGGCGGTAGCAGTTGGCCAGCGTAATCTTCACGTCGACCTCCTCCATGCCCTTCTGGAAGGTGCGGTGTTGCTTCACGCCGTCCACCTCAATCTCCTTGTCGATGACCTTGAAACCGGGCTTTAGCTCGTCGAGCTTGGGGTTGAAGGGGTATTCCTTCTCCACCTTCTCGCTCAGGCGGTCGGGAACCATCTTGGAGAGGCGGTTGCTCTCGTCGATGCTGACCTCGCTGATGCGCGCCACGTCCTTGATTGCGCTCTTGGCGGCCATGGTGCCGAAGGTGATTACGCGCGACACGTGGTCGGCGCCGTAGGTGCGCTCGACGTACTCGTGCGCGTCGAGCAGGTTCTCGAAGTCCACGTCGATATCCGGCATGGAGATTCGGTCCGGATTGAGGAAGCGCTCGAACAGGAGCTTGTACTTGATGGGATCCAGGTTGGTGATTCCCAGGCAGTAAGCGACTACGGAACCGGCGGCGGAACCTCGCCCGGGGCCGACAAGATAACCGTGTGCGCGCGACGACGCGATGTAGTCCTGCACGATGAGGAAGTAGTCCGGGAAGCCCATCTTGCTGATGGTGCGGAGCTCGAAATCGATGCGCTCGCTCTGCTCCTCGTTGAGCGTGTCGCCGTAGCGCTTGTGCGCGCCGCGGTAAGTGAGTTCGCAGAGATACGCCACCGACTGGCAGAAGGCGTCGCCGCGGTATTCCTTCTTCTCCATTCCGGTGGCCTTGTCCTTGGAGACGGAGTATCGCCCCTCGTCGATAATCGACTTGTACTGAGCGAGTTTGGCGTCGATGACGGCAAGGAATGAAGGGTCGATTTCGTACTTGGGCAGCACGTGCGGGCGGTCGATCTTGTACGCCTCCACCTTTGCGGCCACCTCCAGCGTGTTGGCCAGTGCCTCCGGATGGTCGGGGAACAGGGCCTGCATCTCTTCCTCGCTCTTGAGGTATTCCTGCTGGGTGTAGCGCAGGCGCCCGGGGTCGGAGATGTTGGCGTTGGTGGTGAGGCAGATGAGGCGGTCGTGCACGGGGCCGTCCTCCTTGTTCAGGAAGTGGGCGTCGTTGGTGGCCACCACCTTTATTCCGTATTCCTGCGCCAGCTGGAAGATGGCGGGGTTGACTATCTGCTGCTGGCGGTAGACCTCGTATACCTTGTCGTAGGCCTCGGGCGGAAGGCCCTCGACCTCGGTCTTGTGGAGCATCACCTCCAGGTAATAGTCGTCGCCGAACACGCCCTTGTGCCATTCTACGGCCTTGCGCGCCGCTTCCATGTCGCCGGCCATGATGGCCTTGGGAACCTCGCCGGCGAGGCAGGCGGAGCTGCAGATGAGGTCTTCGTGGTACTTCTCCAGGATCTCGTGCGTTACGCGCGGCTTGTAGTAGAAGCCCTCGATGAAGCCCTCGGAGCATATTTTCATGAGGTTCCTGTAGCCGTTGTAGTTCTTGGCTATCAGGATGAGATGGTAATATTTCTTGTGGTCGTTGTCCTTCAGACGGTGGTCGTAGTGCTGTGTCACATACACCTCGCAGCCGATGAGGGGTTTCACGATCGGCTGCTTGTCGGGTCCGAGGTTGCTCTTGTCCCAGGCCCACTTGAGGAACTCCTTGACACCGTACATGTTGCCGTGGTCGGTTATCGCAAGCGCGGGCATGTTGAGCTCCCGGGCGCGGGCGAACAGCTTCTTGATGTCGCTCAGGCCGTCGAGGATGGAGTACTGGGTATGGACGTGCAGATGGACAAATGACATATTACCTTGCTTTCTTGTACGCCGCGGCGTCGGCGTCGGAGAGCCGGGTCAGCTCGCCCAGCTCCTTGTCTTTCATGAGATAAAGGGCCTTGTTCCCGCTGGGGAACATTTTGTATACGGTGGAGCCGAGGGACAGCTCCGATTGGGACAGGTCGTACGACCACCTGCCGTTACCTCCCTGGAAGCCCTGCCAGTAAGTGACGTTGGACAGGTCGCGGAAGTAGTAGATGCTGATGGAGGGCGTTTCCACCTTGGTCCACTCGCCTTTCTTGAATTCATACAGGCCGGTGAGCTTCCACACGTTGCCTTCGAGGCCGAGGGCGGCCCAGCGCGCGTCGGTGATCTTTTCCTTGGAGAGGGTCTTGCCGGTGGGCAGGACCTCGTCCTCGGGGTTCACCTTGGCGCAGCCTGCAAGTATGCAAGCCCCGGCCAGAATTCCGGCCAGGGCTGTTGCAAATGCCTTGAATAATCGTACCACGCTTACTTGGCAAGCTTAAAGCCGAGCTTGAGCTCCTTGACGTTGGCGATGGCCTGCTGTACGGTGGCGATGGTGCTGTTGTTGGTGGCCTGTCCCACAACCTCGAGGACCTTCTTTACGAATTCGAGGAACTTGTTGGACTCGAACAGGATCTCGCAGCCGTTGGCGTTGGTCTTGATGGTACCTACGAGCTTGAAGGTAAAGAGCTTGGCAAAGTTGATGGTGAGCTTTTCGCCTTCCTTGGTCCAGGTGCCGGGGATCGAAACCTTGCCGGAATTCAGCACGAACGAGCCGTCGTCCTTGAAGGAAAGGGTTGCTGCGCCAGCCTTGATGCCGGCCTTTGCCAGAAGGTTGTTGACCTGCTCCTCTACCTTGCCTGCGCCCGCTGCGGTGGCGACGTTGGTAAGGATGTTGTCGGAAGTGGCGCCGATGGCCACGCCCTGATACTTCCAGTTGCCCTTGATGTCGAAGGCCTGGGTGGCGGAGCTCTTGCCGCCTACGATGTCGCCGACCTTTTCGGTCGCGATTTTGAGGAAGGAATCAAGCCATCCCTGGGCGTTTGCGGCCGTTGCGGTGAGCACGAGCGCGCTGAGAATAACGATAACTTTTTTCATGATATGAATTGATTAGTGGTTCTCTTGCGAAGGCCAGCCCGGGGCGGAGACGGGGTGCTCGAGGCCGTCGGGGCTCACAAGCACGGCGCCCACGTCGCTCTGGGCAAGGTGGCCGATGATATCGAAGGTCTGGAAATCGTGGCGGAAGCGCTCGTAGGCCGCAATCGGCACCACCAGCAGCACGCAGCAGTCGTCGCCGCCGTTCATGGCCGCCGACACCGGGTCTGCGTCGATGGCCTTTCCAAGCTCGAAGCTGCCGCCCTCGAAGGGGATGCGGTCGGCGTACACCTTCACGCCCAGGCCGGAGTCGGCTCTCAGGCGGAGGAGGGCGTCGGCGAGCCCGCGGTCTACGAAATAGCCCGCGGCGGGGGTGATTCCGGACGCCGCAAGCTGCGACGGCAGGCCGGCGGGGAGCTCAGGCTTGAGGTAGGCCGCCACCAGCATGCGGTAGCGCTCCAGCTCCTCGCGGTTTTCGCTGCCGCCCTCGAACTGCGCCCGGCCCTTTTCGAGCACCCGCAACCCCAGGTAGGCCGCTCCGAGCGCACCGGACACGCACACGAGGTCCTTCGACTCCGGGGCGGGACGATCTGCCGCAGCGGCGGCGCCCACGGCAGAAACGCTTACGCTCAGTCCGTTGCGCGACGGCTGGAGGTCGAGGTTCACGGAGGCGTATCCGAATTCCGACGCGGCCGCGACGACTCCGCCCCACAGCTCCTTCACCTGCCCGAAGCCGAGCTTGGCCGAGAGACCGAGGGTGACGCTGAGGGTGCGCGGTTCCGCGAGGGCGGCGTACAGTTCGCCGGTTACGCTTGCCACGCTCTTGTAGCCCAGATGCTTGAGGGGGAAATATACAAGATCGAAATCGATGCCTTCCAGCATCATGCGGTCCGCCGCGACCACCCGTTCGCCCGAAACGGCCTCGAACGAGCTGTCCGTGAACGGCTTGAAGGGCGTTCCTTCAAACAAAGCCCTTATTGCCTCGCGGCGTCCCATCTGATCGAAATCCTGCATAATGCAAATATAATATTCGTCGCGCAAAAAGTCAAGAAAAAAATACCGGCCCGCCCTGTTCGGGCGGACCGGCAGTAAATTATGCAAAACCGGGATTATTTGCCGGCTTTCTTCATTGCCCTGCGGGTGCTGTCGTACATAATCGGGGTACCGATCATGATGGAAGCGTAGGTTCCCACGAGCACACCGAGGCAGAGAGCGACGGACAGACCGCGGATACTCTCGCCGCCGAAGAATGCGATAGCAAGCATAGGCAGGAGGGTTGACACGGAGGTGTTGACCGTACGGGTCAGGGTCTGGTTGAGAGACTTGTTCACCATGTCCTTGAAGTTGTCGTTCGGGTGCAGGCCCAGATTCTCACGGATACGGTCGAAGATAACCACGTTATCGTTGATTGCGTAACCGATGATTGTCAGGATAGCCGCAATGAAGGTCTGGTCGACGTCGAGGTTAAACGGCAGGATGCCGCTGAACAGCGAGAAGAAACCGATCAGGATGATTGCGGTATGGGCCAGCGAGACAACGCCGCCGAGACCCCAGCTCCATCCCTTGAATCGCCATGCGATGTAGGCGAAGATGATGAGGAGCGCGAGGAGCACGGAGATTATTGCCGAACGCTTGATGTCGCTTGCAATGGAAGCGCCCACCTTGTCGGAGGAGATGATACCGTTGGGGGTCTCCAGCGTGGAGGTGAAGTCGCTGAGCTTGACGTCCTCCTTGAAGAAGCCCTTCAGGGATTCGAACAGCATGCCTTCGATCTCGGTATCGACGGAAGAGGACTCGTCCTTGACCTTGTAGGAGGTGGTGATCTTCATCTGGGAGTCACCGCCGAACTGCTTGACCTCGACCGAAGACTCGGGATCTGCGGCGTTGAAGGTGGCGTTCACTGCGGAACGCACGGCCTCTGCGGTGACAGGCTGGTCGAAGCGCACGACATAGGTGCGGCCGCCGGTGAAGTCGACACCGTAGGTGAAGCCCTTGAACGCGATGGATCCGATTGCGATGAGGATCAGGGCGCCGGAGATGATGTAGGAGTACTTGCGTCCCTTGATGAAGTCGATGTTCGTGTTCTTGAGGAAGTTCTTGGACCACTCCCACTCGAAGCTCATGCCCTTGCCCTTGTTCACGCGGTCGTCGATGACGAGACGGGTGATGAAGATGGAGGTAAGGACGGAGGTGATGATACCGATGATGAGGGTGGTGGCGAAGCCCTTGATGGGGCCGGAACCGAAGGCGAACAGCACAAGACCGGTGAGCAGGGTGGTGACCTGACCGTCGATGATGGCGGAGTAGGCGTTCTGGTAACCGTCGTGGACGGCCTTGCCCAGACCCTTGCCGGCCTTCAGCTCTTCCTTGATACGTTCATAGATAATAACGTTGGCGTCCACTGCCATACCCAGGGTCAACACCAAACCGGCGATACCCGGCAGGGTGAGGACGGCGCCGAAGGAGGCGAGGGTACCGAAGAGGAGCAGCACGTTGGTGAGCAGTGCGAAGTCGGCTACAAGACCCGCTCCCTTGTAGAAGAGGATCATGTAGAGCAGCACCAGGATGAACGCGATGATGAAGGAGATGAGACCTGCCCTGATGGACTCTGCACCGAGGGAAGGACCCACGACCTGCTCCTGGACGATGGTTGCGGGGGCGGGGAGCTTACCGGACTTGAGGACGTTGGTAAGGTCGGTCGCCTCCTCCATGTCGAAGTTGCCGCTGATCTCGGAGGATCCGCCGGTAATCTCGCTGTTCACGGTAGGATACGAATACACGGTGCCGTCGAGCACGATGGCGATCTGCTTGCCGATGTTGTCCTTGGTCAGGCGGGCCCAGATGTTGGCGCCCTCCGCATTCATGGTCATGGATACGGTGGGGCTGCCGCCGCGGCGGTCGTTGGTGGTGACGCGGGCGTCGGTGACCACTCCGCCGTCGAGGGGGGCCTTGCCGTCACGGCTGGAGGCCTTGATGGCGA
>JAEELG010000005.1 GCA_016288775.1 Bacteroidales bacterium
ACGATATCGGCCCCCAGGGCCTTGGCCACGTCTATGGGGAAATTGTTCCTCACCGCGCCGTCAACCAGTATTTCGTCTTCCACCCTTAGCGGCCTGAAAAACGCGGGAATTGCCATGGAAGAGCTGAGCGCGTCGGACAGATGCCCGGAGGTCCAGTTCTTGGAATTCATCTTGACCATGTCCGCAGCAATGCAGAAAAACGGCACGGGGAAATCCCGGAAAGACATCGAATCCTGATACCCTACCGTCATGGAACTGAGGAAGTTGCGAATATTGAAACCGAACAGGAACCCGTCCGGGAGACCCACCCTCAGTTTGGCGAGCACCTCCCTGCTGACTCCGGCCGACGTGGTCCCGCCCTCACTCACTTTCCGCACCGCCTGCTTCATCTGCTGGTACTTCTCCTCGGCGTCTTTTTTGTCGTACAGGAACGGAAGCCTCAGGGGGAAGCGCTCCATATTCTTGCGCACCTTGTAGGTCATGTAACTGTCCGGCACACGGTCCGTCATCATCACCGACCAGTTGATGTCTTGTACGAGGGAATCCAGATAAGGCACGCCGTAGCCCATGGAATAAAGGCCGCTTACCAGGGCTCCCATGCTGGCGCCTCCGACCAGGTCGACCGGAATGCCCAGCTCTTCCATATAGCGGATTACGCTCAGATGCGCCATGCCGCGTGCGCCGGCTCCGGCCATGACCACGGCCACAGTTGGCCTGTATTGGCGAATGGAGTCCATGCGCGCTCGGATAGCCGCAAAAGATGCGGAATCATCGGCGAAATTCACTCCCTGAACGGAATTCTGGGAAAACAGACCGGCACAAATAAAGATGCCGAGCAGTACAGACAGTGCACGTTTGATCATAATATTGAAATCAGCCGCGGATAAGCTCGGCGTCGGCGCGGAGCTGGGCGCGCAGGGCGTCGAGGGAAGGGAAACGGCGCTCGTCGCGTATGCGTTCGAGGAAAGAGACGCTGATGCGCTCTCCGTATATCATCTCGTCGAAATCGAAGATATGGGTCTCGACGGTGAGAGTACCGGATCCGCCAACGGTGGGGCGGGTGCCGATATTGGTCATGCCGTCGTATGCAACGCCCTTGACGACAACGCTGCTGCGATACACTCCGCCGCAGGGAATAAGCAGCAGAGGCTCGTCTATGGCCATATTGGCGGTGGGGAAACCGATGGTGCGGCCAAGACGGTTGCCCGTCACCACCACACCGTCGATCTCATAGGGCCGGCCAAGCAGTTCGGCGGCAAGCTGAGCGTCGCCCTCCTCCAGGGCCGTGCGGATGAGCGTCGACGAAATGGGCATGTCGGAATCGGGGGCGTTGACCGGAGGCACTATCACGGCGTCCATGCCTTCGCCCCTGGCAAGGTCGGCGATGGTCTGCGGCCCCGCCTGCTCCGAGCCGAAGCGGGTGTCGTATCCGAGCACCAGCGCAGTACAGCCGTAGCCCTCGCGCAGCATGCGGATGTAGTCCAGCGCCGACAGCGACGCGAACTCGGGGCTGAATTCAATCGTTTCGAGCCTGTCGACGCCCAGGCTGAGGATCATTGCCTCCCTGGAGGCCCTGGACATGAGCAGCCGCAGCGAAGAGTCGTCCTTGTGCAGAACGGCGCGCGGGTGTGGCCAGAAGGTCACGACAACGCTCTGCTCCCCTTTGGCACGGGCCTCGGAGAGCAGAGTGTCTATGACAAGACGGTGCCCCTGGTGGACACCGTCGAAAAATCCGGTTGCGATTACAGCCATTTGACCAGCGGGAAATCCTGACGGTGAGGCAGCACGGGGTTCTTGGCGTACATGCGTATGCCGACCTGGTACATACCGGTGCGGTCAGGTTCAATGGTCATGGTGTAGCGGGCAACGCCGTCCTTGTACTCGGCAACCTCATACTGGACAGTCTCCTGGATGTGCAGGGCGCCCTTCTTGTCGGTGGTGGCGAGAATCATCTCCACGCCGATGTCTTCCGGCTTCAGACGACCGAGGTCGAGCACCACTTCGCCGTGGATGGGATCGTGCTTGGACACGATGTACGACGCATCGGGCTGCTGGCAGGAGACGACGCGGATGTTGTCCCACTCGGTGAGCAGCTTCTGCTTCCAGGCGGCGATGGCCTTGGCGCGGCTGTTGCCGTTGGCTGCGAGTACGTTGTACCTTTCCGCCTGCGGCTCATAGTACTGATTGCAGTAGTCGGTGAGCATGCGGTTGGTGGTGAAGTTGCTCGCAACCTTGGCGATGGTGTTCTTGATATAGCCTATCCACTCCTTGGAGATGTGGGTGCGGTCGTTGAAGTTGTAGTACGCGGGAGCGATCTCGTTCTCGATGGTGGCATAGATGGTTGCCGCGTCGAGCTCGTTCTGGTACTGCTGGTCGTCGTAGGTGCGCTCCAGCGGAAGGGCCCATCCGGCATCCTCCTGATAGCCTTCGACCCACCAGCCGTCGAGCACCGAGAAGTGCATGACGCCGTTCATGGCGGCCTTTTCGCCGGAGGTTCCGGAAGCCTCGAGGGGACGGGTGGGGTTGTTGAGCCACACGTCAACACCCTGCACCAGGCGCTTTGCCAGGCGGATGTCGTATCCGGGCACGAAGATGATCTTGCCCAGGAAGCGGTCCTGCTTGGAAATCTCGATGATGCGCTTGAGGAACTCCTGGCCGGCTCCGTCAGCGGGGTGTGCCTTGCCGGCGAACACGAACTGCACGGGGCGCTCGGGGTTGTTCACTATGGCGTCGAGCCTGTCGAGGTCGCTGAAAATCAGCGTCGCGCGCTTGTACGTGGCGAAACGGCGGGCGAAGCCGATGGTGAGCACGTCGGGACGGAAGACCTCGCTGATCTTGACGATCTGCGTAGGGGTGTAATGGCTGCAGAGCGAAGGATCGGAAATGCGCTCGGTGACGGTCTTCACGAGCTCGGACTTGAGAATCTTGCGTACGCCCCATATTTCGTCGTCGGGCACTTTGTAGATACGTTCGAAGCAGCTCTTGTCGTAATGGCCGGTACGGAATTCGGGGCCGAACACCTTGTAATGAATGGCCTTCCAGTCGCGGGCAGCCCATGTGGCATAGTGCACGCCGTTGGTGACGTAGCTGATGTGCAGCTCCTCAGGCAGGTAGCCCTTGTACATATCCTTGAAGATATCCCGGCTCACCTTGCCGTGAAGCATGGAGACGCCGTTGACGTTCTGGCTCATGTTGGCCGCCAGCACGCTCATGCTGAACTTCTCGTCTCCGTTCTCGGGATGTATCTTGCCCAGCGAGAGCATGGTGTCCCAGTCGATTCCGAAGCGTCCGGGATAATGGCCCAGATACTTGGCCAGCAGGGATTCCTCGAAGGAATCGTGACCTGCGGGGACGGGAGTATGGGTGGTGAACAGGCCGCTGGCGCGTATGAGTTCGAGCGACTCGTTGAAGTCAAGATGCTGCTCATACATGTACTCGCGGAGCCTTTCGAGGCCGGCGAACGCCGCATGGCCTTCGTTCAGATGGTAGATGGTCGGATTCAGGCCGAGCTGGCGCAGGGCCCTCACGCCGCCGATGCCGAGCAGGATCTCCTGCTTCAGGCGGTTCTCCCAGTCGCCTCCGTAGAGCTGATGGGTCACCTGGCGGTCTTCGGGGAGGTTGGCCTCGAAGTCGGTGTCGAGCAGGTAGAGGTCGGTGCGTCCTACGCAGACCTTCCAGATACGGGCGCTCATCTCGCGTCCGGGCATGGCCATCTTGATGGTAAGCCAGTTACCGCTCTTGTCGAGCACGGGCTCGGCGGGGATCTTCAGGAAGTCCTGCGCGTCGTATTCGGCCACCTGGTTGCCCTGGGGCGTAATACGCTGGGTAAAGTATCCGTAACGGTAAAGGAGGCCGACGGCCACCATGTTGACGTTCATGTCGGAGCTCTCTTTAAGATAGTCGCCGGCCAGGATTCCGAGGCCGCCGGAATATATCTTGAGGGAGGTCTCGAGACCGTACTCCATACAGAAATACGCCACCGAAGGCTCCGTACGCTCACTCTTGAGCGCCATGTACCTGTTGAATTCATCCATCACGGCACCAAGCCGGGACAGGAATGAAACGTCCTTTGCCAGTTCGTTGTATCTCTTGAGGCTCACCTTGTCGAGTATGGCCATAGGGTTGTGGCCGGAGGTGTGCCATATATCTGCGTCGATGGATCTGAACAGGAGTTTGGCGTCCTCGTTCCAGCACCACCAGAGGTTTTTGCAAAGGGTCTCCAATCCGGAGAGTTCATCCGGCAGGTGGCGCGTGACCATCACGCTCTTCCACGCCGGCTCTCCCACACTAATTCTGTTGTTCTGCATAAATGGAATTGATACGTATAATGAAGTCGCTGAGGACGTTCATGTAGTTGATGAACGCCTCGTACGGGGTGTCGTAGGGGCTGAAACGCTTGTGGATCTCGCCGTCGGAGAAGAACTTGGTGCACATGTAGTACAGGTGGTCGCTCTCCTGCAGGTGGCCGAAGTCGGACCACAGCTCGGGATCGGCCAGGATGGCCAGCTTCTCGGTAAGACGGTAGACCTTGTTGTAAGCGTCCTGCTGCAGCTCGTTGCCGAGCCATGCGCTGAGGTCCCTTTCTTCATCGGCCCACGAAATGGGGTCGGGAACGCTGAGGGAATCGACAGGCTTGATGTTCTTCACGGCCTGGGCGGGAGTGACGAAGTCGAACTCTCCGCTCGCGAGGGCCTCCTTGAAGAAGGCGCGCATGAACTCGAAGATGCCGCTGTCGGCAGCCTGGTGCTCGCCGAAGGTCTCGTAATCCATGAAGAGGTTCACGATGTCGCCGTCGGCCTCGCGCAGCCAGCCGAGATACTTCTCAGCGGTGAGGGGCCATTCAGCCCATCCGCGGTCGGAGAAGCGGAACGCGATGTCGTCGCTGAGCCCGTAGTTGCGGAGGAGGAGCTTCAGCTTGGGCTGGGATGCAGCAGTATATACATAATCGGGGCTCTGCCATGCCATGATATGGCGGGCGCCCTCGGTTAGCATGGTCTTGAATCCGAGGTCATAGACCTGACGGGCTATGTCGTCGGAATAGATGAGCTCGGTGTTGCGGAAGGTGACGGGCTCCACTCCGAAGGCCTCCTTGATGTGGGCCTTGTGCTTCTCTACCTGGTGGGCGAACTCCGAAGGAGCGGCCAGGGAGGCGAGGGAGTGATAGTAAGTCTCGCACAGGAACTCCACCTTGCCCGTGGCCGCCAGCTTGCGGAAGCTGTCGAGCACCTCGGGGGCGTAGCGGTCGAACTGTTCGAGGGCCGAACCGGAGATGGAAAAAGCCAGCTTGAACTTGCCCTTGCTCTTGGTGATCGCTTCCAGAAGCAGCTCGTTCATGGGGAGATAGCACTTCTGGGCGACCCTCTTGAGGATGGTCCTGTTGGCGAAGTCGTCGTAATAGTGGGAGTCCTTGCCTATATCGAAGAAGCGGTACTTGCGCAGTCTCGTGGGCTGATGGACCTGGAAATAGAGGCAGATTGACTTTTTCATATCAGTGATTCGTAAACTTTTTTCAATTTGGCGGTGGCGCCGTTCCACTTGAGTTCGTTCACCTCGTCGTAGCCCTGCTTGGAAGCGAACTCGGTAAGGGCGGGATAGGAGACGAGGGCGTAAATGTCGTCGGCCAGTGCGTCGACGTCCCAGAAATCGACCTTGAGGGCGTATTTCAGGACTTCGGCGGCGCCGGACTGGTAGGAGATGATGGAAGGCACCCCGGTGCGCATCGCCTCGAGGGGCGAGATACCGAAGGGCTCCGACACGGAAGGCATGATGTAGACGTCGGACAGGGCGAACATCTTCTGCACCTCGGCTCCGCGCAGGAACCCCGTGAAGTGGAAGCGGTCCGAGATGCCCAGACGGGCGACCTGGCGTATGGCGCGGTTCATCATGTCGCCGCTGCCGGCCATCACGAAGCGCACGTTCTTGGTGCGCTTGAGTACCTTCGCCGCGGCCTCGATGAAGTACTCGGGGCCTTTCTGGAAGGTGATTCGGCCAAGGAAGGTGACCACCTTGTCGCGGACTCCCCTCTCGACCTCGATGTTCTCGCGGCCGCTGAAGTCCACGGCGTTGTGAACGGTGACGACCTTTGCGGGGTCGATGCCGTATTTGTTCACCACTATGTTGCGGGTGAGGTCGGAAACGGTGACCACGCGGTCGGCGGCCATCATTCCGCGGGTCTCGATGTCGAGGACGCGGGTGTCGATGTGCTTCTCGTCGCCACGGTCGTATGAAGTGGCGTGCACGTGCACCACCAGCGGCTTGCCGGTGAGCTCCTTGGCGGCGATGCCGGCAAGGTAGGTGAGCCAGTCGTGCGAGTGGATCACGTCGAACTCGTCGATGTGCTGCATGGCGATGGTTCCGCCCACCTGGGCATAGCGCGACACCTCCTCCATGAGGTTGGCGCCGTACTTGCCGGAGAACTTGAACTTCTGGCCGAAGCCCACGCTGGTCTGCGTAAGCCCCTCGGCCCTCATCTTCTCGATGGCGGCGTAATACTCGTCGGGGTCGACGTAGGGCACGAGGTTGGAGTCCACGTACATGAACTTGACCTTGTTGATGAATTCCTCGACCGTGCTGCTCACGTTCTGCACCGCCACGTCGCTGGCGTTGAGAATGGTCGTGGCGCTCTGGTCTTCGTCGCCGGAGGCGTTGGGCATCACGAACAGGGTCTCCACGCCGTTGTATGCAAGTCCCTTGACGATGCCCTCGCAGGCGGTTCCCAGACCGCCGGCGATGTGGGGAGGAAACTCCCATCCGAACATCAATACTCTCATATCGCTATACCTCCTTGTATTTGTCGATGATATCCACCACCGCCAGCAGCGCGGCCGTGCTGAGCGCCGATGAGATGGCGCCGTGCGGCTCGTGAGGCGGATCTCCGTCGTAAAGCTCGGAGAAGGTTCCGACTCCGTGCTTGCTGAGGTCGGACCAGAAGCCCTCGATGAGCCATTCGGCGCGCTTCACGAACGAAGGGCCCTTGACCTTGAGGCTCAGGTCGATGTAGGGTTCCAGCAGGAAAGGACGGGTGCAGCCCTGATGGTATGCGAGGTCGCGCTCGATCTGGGCGCCCTCGTACACTCCGCGGTACTTGGCGTCTCGGGGCGACAGGGTGCGTATGCCGCGGGACGTGACGAGCTCGCTGTCGATTACGCTCAGCACCGCGGGCGCCATCTCCTCCTCGAGGGGGGAATACTTGACCCAGATGGCGTACAGCTGGTTGGGACGCACGTCCATGTTGCGGCCGGAGGCGTCGACATAGTCGGCGAGGCGGCCGGACTCTGGATCCACGAAGGTGGAGCGGAAACTGCTGCGCACCATGTCGCGGATCGGAGTCCAGTTCTTCACGAACGAACCCTTGGCGGAGCCGTACTTGCTCTCCATCTCGAGGGCGAAGCAGATGGCGTTGTACCAGAAGGCGTTGGTCTC
>JAEELG010000043.1 GCA_016288775.1 Bacteroidales bacterium
GATGCGCTGCAGCTGGGTGATGGGTGCGATGACGTTGGAGAATAGCATCACGTGGTACATGATCTTACCTATGCTCATCCCCGGGTATTCGATCAGTACCAGGTATGCGGTCAGGATGATGACCAGCACCGTGCCTATCTGTCGCACGAAACTCTTGAGGCCGTTGAAATAGAACGCCACCCGCCTCGTCTTCATCTGGTTGGCGGTAACCTGGTTCTGGATGTCCAGCTGCTTCTGACCCTCGATCTTTTCGCGGTTGAAGGACTTGATTACGTTGATGGAGTCGATGATGTTCTTGATGCCCTGGCTCTTGGTCTCCAGGTGGGAGCGCATCTCACGGCGCCATCCCTTCAGGCGCTTTGCCTGCCGCACGGTAATCCAGAAATACACCGGCACTATGCCCAGTGCCACCAGACCCACGTACACGTTGGCGGCGAACATCAGGATCAGAGCCAGCGCCGCACTGGTGAAGAGGGGCAGCAAGTCGATGAAGAAATTCTGCACCGTGCGGGAAATGCTGCTGACGCCCTGGTCGATACGGGCCTGGACCTTGCCGGTTGCGTTCTCGTCGGCGCTGAAGTAGGCCATGCGGAAGGTGAGCACCTTTTCGATTACCGCCTGGGAGAGGTCGCGCGAAACGAAAATCCGCATGCGCTCGCCGTAGTAGTTCTGGGCGAAGGTAATGCCGGCGGAGAGGATTTCCTTGCCCAGCAGCACGGCGGAAATGATAATCAGTATGCGGGAGGCGCTCGCCCATGTGAAGTCGGTGCCTATCAGCGCGTTGATGGCATCCACGGTGCGGTCCAGCACTATGGCGTTGACCTGCTGCATCATTGACCCGACAAGGGTAAGGAGCAGGGTTATCACCACCAGTAGACGGTACGGCCGCACGAAAGGGTGTATGTTCTTGAAAAGTTGGATCAAGTTCATTCGGTCGGTTTGCTATCCTTGCAAAAATACGAATTGTTTCTGAATCTGTACGGGATTCTTGGTTTTTTCATGCGTTACTAGTATCTTTGATACTTGTAACCCTCATAACACTGACTCAACCAAACCAATTCAATCATAAAGTCCAATTTATGAAAGCCAAAATCTATTCATTAATGCTGGCGCTTCTGATGCTTGCTGTTCCCGCGTTCGCGCAGGGCGGCAGTCAGGGCACCGGCAAGACCACCGTGTCCGGAAAGATCCTGGATGAACAGGGGCTGCCGGTCATCGGTGCAGGTGTAATGGTGGAAGGCTCGACGGTGGGAACGGCTACCGATGTGAACGGTAACTTCTCCATCTCGGTCCCTTCCGACGCAACCCTTGTCATCCAGAGCATAGGCTTCAAGACGATGAAAGTCCCCGTCCGCGGCCGCTCAAGGATCGACGTTACTCTGGCAAATGACCAGGAACTGCTCGAGCAGGTCGTCGTGGTCGGCTACGGTACGCAGAAGAAGGCCAACCTCACCGGCGCCGTCGACCAGGTCGGTGCCGAGACCTTCGACGGCCGTCCGAACGCCAACCTGGCACAGATGCTCCAGGGCCGTGTGGCCAACCTGAACCTCAAGTTCACGGACGGCCGCCCGAACTCCTCTCCTTCGTTCAACATCCGCGGACGCACCTCAATCGGACAGGGCGGCAGCGCGCTGGTGCTCATCGACGGTGTCGAGGGCAACGCCAGCCTCCTGAACCCTAACGATATCGAGAGCGTTTCCGTGCTCAAGGATGCCGCGTCCTCCGCAATCTACGGTTCCCGCGCTCCTTACGGCGTGGTTCTCATCACCACCAAGAACGCCAAGAAGGGCACCGCCACCGTGAACTACCAGACCAACCTGTCGTTCGAGACTCCCACCGCCATGCCGGACGTGGTCTCCGACGGTTACGTCTGGGCACAGCACTTCTATGATGCCTGGTACAACTACAAGGGCAGCAACCCTACCGCCATCAACAAGACCATGGAATTCTCCACCGCATGGCTGGAGGAATACCGCCTGAGGCATGAGAGCGGCAACTTCGAGACCCTCGTGTCCGACGGATCCATTGGCACCAAGGGCCGCTGGCTCTACTACCACACCGGTACCGACTACTACGATTACCTGTACAAGGATTTCACCTTCACCCAGACCCACAATCTCTCCGTTTCCGGAGCCGACGACAGGTTCGATTACTACGTGTCCGCCCGTCTGTACGACAACAACGGTCTGTTCGACAGCGAGGTGAACCCCGACTCCTACAAGATGTACAACGGCCGTGTGAAGGTGGGATTCCAGGTTTTCCCATGGCTCAAGATCACTTCCAACACCGACATCGCCTACAGCAAGTACGTGATGCCCGAGACCCAGAGCGAAGGCGGCGGCAACATCTGGCGTAACATCGCCGACGAAGGCCACCCCTGCTCTCCTATCCTCAACCCCGACGGCAGCCTCTCATACAGCGGCGTTTACTCGGTTGGCGATATCCTTTACGGTACCAGCAACCGCCAGTACACCAACCGCCAGGCCCAGAACACCGTGGCTGCCAAGGCAACGTTCTTCGACAACCGCCTGAGGCTCAACGCCGACTTCACCTACAGGGCCCGTTCCTACGACACCCACGTTCATCGTCTCCCCACCCCGTTCTCGAGGTATGAGGGCGTGACAGAGTCGCTCGCGGAGATCAAGGGTCTTGCCGACTACATCAGCGAAACCCTCCGCACCTACGATTATCTTGCCACCAACGAGTACATGGAGTATGAAGACAGCTGGGGCAAGCACAACTTCAAGGCCCTCGTCGGTTACAACTACGAGCAGCAGACATTCCGCAGCACCTACGCCTATAATGACGGCCTGCTTTCCCCGAACGTGGACAACCTGAACCTGGCCCTCGGATTGGACAACAAGGCCATCGAAGGCGACTACAGCAAGTGGCGCACCGCAGGCGCATTCTTCCGCCTGAACTACAACTTCGACGAGCGCTACCTGCTCGAGATCAACGGCCGTTACGACGGTTCCTCCAAGTTCCCTGCACGCCAGCGCTGGGCCTTCTTCCCTTCGATTTCCGCCGGCTGGCGCATCAGCCAGGAACCCTGGTTCAACGTGGACCAGAGCATAGTCTCCAACATCAAGCTCCGCGCCTCCTACGGTTCGCTCGGCAACAGTAACGTGGGCGTGTACGCATACGACGAGACCTTCGACTTCGATACGGGCCGCATCATCAACGGACAGAAGGTGCGCTATACCTCCGCCCCTTCGCCCATTCCAGACTCCCTCACCTGGGAAACCGCCCAGACGCTCGACGGCGGTATCGACCTGAGCTTCCTCTCCGGCCGCCTCACCTTCACCGGTGACATCTACTCCCGCAAGACCCTGAACATGTACACGGTGGGCCCGACCCTCCCGGATGTCTACGGCGCCTCTTCGCCCAAGGGCAACTACGCCGAGATGACCACCCGCGGTTTCGAAATCACCCTCGGATGGGACGACGCCGGTACCCTGGCAGGCAAGCCGTTCAAGTATGGCATCCACGCCACCCTGGCCGACTACGTGTCCAGGATCGACAAGTACAACAACGCCCTCAAGTCCCTGAGCAACAACGCCTACAACACCTCCTACTACGAGGGCATGATACTCGGCGAACTCTGGGGCTTCGAGTGCAACGGCCTCTATCAGAACCAGGCTGAGATCGACGCCGACGAGGCTACCGCAGCCGCAGCCGGCCAGGCTCACTTCAACCCCCTGATGCAGCAGACCGAGAGCTACGTACCTCTCCCCGGCCACATGCGCTTCGTCGACCGCAACGGCAACGGCTACATCGACCGCGGCAAGAACACCGTCGACGATCCCGGTGACCGTCTGATCATCGGTAACAGCGAGCCCCGCTTCATCTATTCCTTCGGATTCGACTTCGAGTGGGCCGGCCTCTTCGCCAACGCCTTCTTCCAGGGCGTGGGCAAGCAGGACTGGTATCCCGACAACGAGTCTTCCGCATTCTGGGGCATGTACAACCGTCCTTACAACCAGATGCCTTCCTGGCACCTCGGCAACTACTGGACGGAGGACAACCCCGATGCCTACCTCCCCCGCTATACCGGTTACTTCGCCCCGTTCTACAAGGGTAGGGTGAACGCCAATACCAGGTATCTGCAGGATGCTTCCTACATCCGTCTCAAGAGTGTCCAGATCGGCTACAACATTCCCGAGAAGATCACCCGCAAGGCAGGCCTCCAGAAGGTCTCCGTATTCGTGGCAGGTGAAAACCTCTGGACATGGTCTCCCGTTTACAAGTGGACCCGCGACGTGGACGTGACCGCCAACATCTACGGTAACGACAGCGTGCTGTCCACCACCGGTGACGGTTACAACTTCCCGACCATGAAGAGCGTCAGCCTCGGTGTCAAGGTTACCTTCGGACAGATTGACAAAAAATAAGGAGGAACAGCCATGAAACACATTTTATACATTCTTTCTTCCATAGTAGTCCTCGGCCTTCTGGCAGTTTCCTGCGACCTTACCGAAGATCCGCAGGCCCAGGCCGGACGTGCCATCGTCTTCGGTGACGAATCCGGTATCCGGAGCTATGTCTACGGTTTCTACGACTATCTGCCGGACTACAGCAACGCACACAAGATCAATGTGATGCACGACCATTCGGCGAAGATGAACATAGGCACATACGAGCAGGGTGCATACACCACCAGTACCTCCACTTCCTGGAGCTGGGGCAGCATCCGCAACGTCAACTATTTCATCAAGTACAACGTCGATCCCAACGTGCCCGAGGAAGTGCGCAACAACTACACCGGTATCGCCCGCATGTTCCGTGCGCTTCTCTATTACGACAAGCTGGTCACCTACGGCAGGGTTCCCTGGATCGACAAGCCCCTCGACCCTACCGACGAGGATCTGTACAAGACCCAGGACAGCCGCGACGTAATCATCCAGCACATCATGGAGGATCTGGATTATGCCGCCGAGAACATTACTGTCACCGGCATCACCCCTTACTCCAATACCGCCAACAAGTGGACGGCGCTTGCGCTCAAGAGCCGCATCTGCCTGTTCGAGGGAACCTTCCGCAAGTATCACGCTACCGGCAGCAAGTACGGTCCGCAGTATCTTGAGGGCTGCACCATCAGCGCCAACGAGCTGCTCCAGGCTGCCGCCGACGCCGCCAAGAAGATCATGGACGAAGGCCCGTACAAGCTCCACACCGGCAACGTTTACGAGTCCGGCGGACGCGGCGCCTACCGCGACCTCTTCATCAGCGACAACCCCGTTACCGAGGAAGTCATGCTGGCATACACCCAGAGCAAGGATCTCTCCGTGCTGGGCGAGGCCAACTGGTACTACAACTCCACTTCCTACGGCCCTCACCTCTCGATGACCCGCGCCTTCGCGAAGACCTACCTCAACGCCGACGGCACCATCTACAACGAGAAGAAGGCCAACGGCACCTACAAGACCTTCGCAGAGGAGACCACCGGACGTGACGCCCGCATGTGCCAGACCATCCGCGGAGCCGACTACACCCGCAAGGACAAGTCCGGAGCATACGTGAAGACCGCCGCCGACATGAGCCTCTCGCTTACCGGCTACCAGTACACCAAGTACGTGATGGACGACTCCGGCTACGACAACGCCCGTTCCAACGACAACGACGTACCCCTGATGCGCTACGCAGAAGTCCTGCTGAACTACGCTGAGGCAAAGGCCGAACTCGGCACCATCACCGCCGACGATTGGACCAAGACCATCGGAGCCCTGCGCCGCCGTGCCGGTATCACCGGAGGCGACCTCGACAAACTCCCGACCGTCGTGGATACCTATCTCCAGCAGACCTTCTATCCCAACGTCAACAGCCCCGTCATCCTTGAAGTCCGCCGCGACAGGGCCATCGAGCTCATCCTCGAAGGCTTCCGCATGAACGACCTCAAGCGCTGGGCATGCGGCAGCGACTGGCAGAACGCTCCATGGGACGGCGTCTACATCCCCGCGCTCGACACTCCCGTCGACCTCAACGGCGACGGCGAGAACGACGTGTACGTGACCGCCGACGCCAACTACCAGAAGAGCGGCACCTACAAGTCCATCGCCATGACCCTGAACGACCACCAGAAGGCCGTCAAGATTGCCGACGACCCCAACGGCGGCTACCTGCTCGGCTACGAGATGCCCCGCAAGTGGAACGACAACATGTACATTTACCCGGTGCCCGAGAACGTCATCCAGAAGAACGACGCCCTCAAGCAGAACCCCGGATGGTAACGATTAATGCTTTTGATTATGAAAAGAGTAAAGAACATACTCCTCGTTTCGGTATCCATGTTGCTGGCGGTTTCCTGCTTGCAGAAGCCCGTGGTGTCGGTGAACCCCGACTTCACCACCGACAAGGATGTCTACGAAATCTACGAGGACGTCAAGATCACCAACACTTCCACTTCCACCAATGACATAATCATTGCCTGCAAGTGGGAATGGGGTTCCGAACACTTCTGGGGCAAGCAGTTCGAGCAGCCCCTGTCGTTCGACTCCGTGGGCGAGAAGGAAATCAAGCTCACCGTGGTCACCGACAGCGGCGTCAGCGGCACCTGCACCAAGACCATCACCGTGCAGGACACCAACAAGCGTCCTGTGGCCGACTTCAGCTATTCGCCTTCGACCGGCATTATGGCGGGCGACGAGGTGCAGTTCACCGACAAGTCCACCGATTCCGACGGCAAGATCGTCGCCTGGGAGTGGAAGATCGGCGCCAATACCGTCACCGAGCAGAATCCCAAGTTCACCTTCAATGAGTTCGGCGACATCGAGGTCACTCTCACCGTCACCGACAACCAGAGGGGCAAGGGTTCCGTCACCAAGATAGTCAAGGTAGACAAGAACAAGAACTCCATGGAACTCCTGTGGTCCACGCCTTATGACGGCGACGGCGACGTGATCTTCTCGTCACCTGCGGTCAGCCCCGACGGCAAGACCGTATACGCCTTCTCCTCCGGCCTGCATCTCGCAGCTCTCGGCAGCGACGGCAAGCAGAAGTGGAGCTTCGACGCAGGCGCCCACAACCCTGGAACGACCAAGAACTTCGGCTCCTGCACTCCTTCCGTGGATACCGACGGCACAGTCTTCGTCATCGTGGGCAACAAGGACACCCAGGATAAGACCGGCACATACCAGTCCGGTATCTACGCCGTGAATCCCGACGGCAAGCAGAAGTGGTACTATGCCTACGGCTACGGCTGGTTCTGCAACGTCATCCCTCTGGTGCTCAACGACAAGATCTTCACCGCCACCAAGCGTAACCCGGCACCCGCCGACTTCCCTGAGCTCTGGCCTTCAGGCTCGGCCGACAACGGTCTGCTGCTGAACAAGGCTGACGGCTCCTATGCAGGATTCCTTCAGGTGAAGCGTGGCTCGCACGGAGGACTCGCTGCAACCAAGGAGGAGCACTTCATGGTCCACACCGACAGCAAGTACGGCACCCGTGTCTACTGGAAGGAGGGCGATGAGTGGAAGTACTATGGCGCCGCAGCCGGTCAGAATGCCTTCATGCTGGGCTACATCGGCAACAAGAACACCGAGATAGGTTTCACCAGCTACATGGCCATCGACAAGGACAACAAGGCTTACATCCTCTTCGCCAAGGCGGATGGAGCCAGCGGTTCCGAAGGCGATGCAACCCTGCTCTGCTACGACCTTAACAAGTACGACAAGACCGCAGGAGCCACTCCCGAGTGGACTCTCGACCTCGACGGCAAGAACAAGATGTACTACAGTCTCGGCACCGTTATCGGTGAGGACGGTACCATCTATGTGACCACCACTACAGGTGTTACCGCGGTCAGCCCGAACGGAAGCAAGAAGTGGTACACTCCTGCCGTCGGCAACGAGGTCTTCGGCTGCCCGGCCGTGGACAAGAACGGTTATGTCTATTACAGCGAGACCGCTTCCGACCTGAGCGCCGGCAAGCTGGTCAAGCTCAACTCCGATGGCGTCAAGGTTTCCGAACTCACCCTCGGCCAGAGCCTCTGCTCATCTCCGACCATCGCTCCCGACGGTACCATCTACTGCAACGGAGTGAAGGACGGCAGGCCGACCCTCTCGGCTATTAAGGGCGTGGCGGAACCCGCCACCGGCTGGTCACAGCTTGGCGGCAACCCCCGCAAGACTTGCAAATTCGAATAAAGAATGACACGCTTTTTCAACAAAGCTCTTATCAGCGTTCTGGTGCCTGCGGCCATGCTAGTCATGGCCTGCAGGCCGCAGGACGTGGTGAATCCCGTCACCCCTCCCACTCCCGAACCGGAGCCCGAACAGGGGTCGGGCGGGAACGGCCAGGCGCCGGAAGGCGGCAGCGGAACCACCATGACGGTCTGCACTTTCAACATCCGTTATGCCAATACCGCCGACAAGTATCCCGACGGCAGCAGCGCCGCGTGGACCGTCCGCGCCCCGTCGGTGAAGAAATTCATCGATACCACGCAGCCGGACCTGATCGGCCTGCAGGAAATCCGCAAGGAGCAGTCGACATGGTTCTCGTCCACCTTTGCCAAGGATTACGGTTACTATGATGTCAGCCGCGACAGTTCCTCCGGCTCCACGGTAGCGACCGCGGGCGGAGAAGGAGTGGGCTTCATGTATCGCAAGGACCGCTTCGAACTGGTCACCAAAGACTTCTTCTGGCTGGACACCAATACCCGCTCCATCCCGGCGAAGAACAGCGACGGGACGTACGGCGACTGGCATTCGGCCTGCCGCCGCGTTACGGTGTACGGTTTTTTGAAGGACAAGAAGAACAACGGTGCGATGGTGTACTTCTTCCCGACCCATTACGACCACAAGAGCGACGACGCCCGCAAGAAATCCGCGGAGCTGATGCTGTCGCAGATGAAGACCCTCTGCAAGGTAACCGACCTGAAGGAGGGCGGAGTCGTGATCGTACACGTGGGAGACCTTAACACCACTTCCGACAATGCCGCTCTCAAGCCTCTGAACGACAATATGTTCTACGCCCGCAACTCTGCAGACAGCTCGGAGAAGAACAGGAGCACTTTCAACGGCTTCGGCGACAGCAGCAAGATCATCGACCATATCTACTATGGCGGGAAGACCGTCAAGCCTCTCAAGTACTGGGTGGACACCTCCGACTACGGCGTTCCCTTCCTGTCCGACCATTATCCCGTGCTGTTCCAGTTTGAGTATTAGGATATGAAGAGATTTGTTTTTGCGGCGCTGCTGGTGCCGTGCCTGATGGCTCTGGGGTCATGTACGCGCATGGCTGACGGCGGCAGGATGGTACAGATAACGCTTAATGCCGATAGTTCCGTTGCCAACGCCGCCGGCGACCTTCCGTATGATTTTACGGAAGCTGGCGTGGTATTATATGCTACTGACATCTTTCTCTTCAATGGCGCCGTCAATATGACCCGTGAAGGTGCGGGACAAATGACAGGCACTTTTGAAGTGACTCCCGGGAAGGATTCAAAGCTGTGGTGTTATTCTGTGGAAACGAGTTCCATGAGGGGCTACCCCAATCCTGCGTACAGTATCCCCGCCACTCCCGATCCTTCCGCGTCATTCGACGGGATGGTGTTCTGCACCAACACGATAGCCCTCAGCAAGAAGGAAACCTCCTTTACCGGCACAATCAAGCCGATTACGTCGGCCATCGTGCTGGATATCATGGATTCCAGGGGGAAGCAGTGCGGCAAAAAATTCACTTCCGTGTCCGTCGCCTCCACCGGTGGAGCGGCATTGGCGGGTGATATCAAGCTGAACCTCGAGGCCTCCCGCATCGGGGAACTCAGCAACACCTCGTCAACCCTGTCGTTTGACTGCTCCTCCGGCAATCTGACGGTCGGAACGACCGACAAGCCGGTGAGCCTGGGCGCCGTGGTGCTGCCTTGCGTCTTCACCGGTACGGTCACCGTTACGGGCGAGGGCTTCAAGGCCACCTTTACACTCGACGGCCTTGCCCTCCAGGCCGGCTATATCAAGCACATCAAGCTGGATCTGGCCGATGCCGAGATCGAGGGCGAGAAGCACATGCCCACCCGTCTGGCTATCCTCGGCGATTCCATCTCCACATACAGCGGCAAGATTCCTTCCGACCACAGGGCTTACTATCCTTCCACCAATGCCGCGTGTGCTGACGTCAATTCGTGGACGAAGACCTACTGGGGCCTTCTCATCAACGAATACTGGCACTGCGAACTGGACGTGAACTCCTCGTGGAGCGGCAGCTGCGTGGCGGCGGGCGATCCCACCGTGGTGCGCACTCCGTTCGTGCAGCGTTGCGGCCTGTTCAAGAAGCCCGACGTCATCATCATCTTCGGCGGCACCAACGACTGCCAGACCGAGCGCAAGATTGCCCTCGGAGAGTTCGACTACACGAGTCCGCTCTCGACACTGAACAAGTACGCACGCTTCCGCGAGTCGTACATCTGGGTCATCAAGACCCTTCAGGGCATGTATCCCGAGGCCCAGCTGATCTGCATTGTCGGCAACCACATCGAAGGCGAGTACGGCAATTCGGTCAAGGCTATTGCCGAGCATATGAGAATCCCTTATGTGGACTTCCGCAACGACAAGCAGGTGACTGTTTACGAACAGCTTCACCCCAATGCCGCCGGCCATGCCCACATGGCCAAGCGCATCTACGAAGAAACGCTCTACCTGTTCCAATAATCCGCTGTAATAATGAAAAGACTTATTGCCCTTGCCGCAATGGCGCTTGCAGCGTTCGTGCTGCAGGCTGCGGCGCCTTCCCTGAACGAGTTTCCCGGCACCGATTCCAGGATAACCTATGTAGGCCGCAGCCTTGCCGGCCCGGACGGAGTCACCTTCGACTGGAGCGCCAGCGGCGTGCGCATACGCTTCACCGGCACCTGCCTGTCGGTCCGCGTCTCCGACACCGACAAAGACTACTACAACCTCTGGATCGACCGCGAACCCGACGCGGAGGCGGACAGAGTGCTCGCCGTGGCCGGCAAAGACACCACGATAGTGCTGTTCGACGCCCGCGAAGGCCTCTCCGCCAAAGCGGCCAGGAAAGTCAAGCCCGCGGAGCATACCATCTGGCTGAATAAGCGCACCGAAGGCGAGCAGGGCAAGACCACCGTACACGCGGTGCTCACCGACGGCACCCTGCTGCAGGCCCCCGGCGTCAAGTCCCGCATCATCGAGGTGGTTGGCGACTCCAACACCTGCGGCTACGGCAGCGAGAACAGCGTGGCCAGCGACCCCTTCACCAAGGAGACGGAAAACTGCAACAAGAGCTACGCTTCGATCCTGGGGCGCTACTTCGACGCCGACGTGTACCTGATTGCCCACTCCGGCATGGGCATAGCCCGTAACTACCGCGACAAACTGCTGGGCTACTGCATGCCCGACCGCTACCTGAACGTCTTTGACGACGGCTTCGATAAGCGCGACGACACGCCGCTCTGGAACCCCGCGAACGCGCCCAGGCCCGACATCACCATTGTCTACCTTGCCGCCAACGACTTCTCCGTGCAGCGGCAGCCAACCATCAAGGTTTTCACCGACGGCTACCTGAGGCTGCTGAAAGAGATAAAGGACTTCTACGGTCCGGAGCATCCCATACTTTGCGCCGCATCGCGCCCCGAGTACTACAATTACGTGCTGGAGGCGGTGGAGCGCTGCGGGATGAAAAACGTTACGATGTTCGGCGTCGGCGCCTTGTATTCAGGCAGCGATGAACGCGGCGCGAGCTCGCACCCGAACTACCAGGCCCACCGCAAGCTGGCACACTGCTTCATCCCATACGTGGCCACATTGACCGGATGGGGACTGCAGGACGCCGAGGTGCGCTGATTACTTCGTTTTGATGACTATGGCTCCGTATCCGGCCTTTGTGCCGTACAGGGGCCCTGCCTTCTTCGGCTCCAGTACCGATACCGTCTTGACCCTGCTGAGGCTGATTCCGGAAAAGGAGTCGGCCTCTTTGCCGTCGATTACAACCAGGCCCTTGCGGTAATTCGAGAATCCCTTGACACATGAAGTCAGGAATTTGCCAAGGTCGTTGCTGTAACGAGAAATGTCTTCCGAAGTTGGGGAATAGCCATTTTCGGTAGTGATTTCGCTGTAACGGTTAACAGGCGTGGCGGTGACATCGCCGCCGGATTTGGTGGTGGGCAGGGAACCGCCGTTCGAAGCCGGCTGGTTGTATGTGCTTCCGCATCCGCAGAGCATGAGGAGGACGGACAGAAGCGGTAATATCTTTTTCATAACAGCACAAATATACAAAAAATATGCTAATCTATAAGCCTGGCGGAATCTCCCGCCACTGACGTCCAGGACTCCGATCCCGGTTGGCGGAACAGTACGTCGCAGCGGCTCCGGAGCGATATCCACCCTCCGATCACGTTGTAGATGAACAGGACCTTGTAGTTGTGTGCGCCGGCTTCAAGCACCAGTTCGGCGTCGTTGTGGGAGGAACGCTTGACCGCGCCGCCGTTGTCGATCAGCAGCTGCCCGTCTATCCATACGCGGTCGCAGTCCGACGAGAAGCGGAAGGTCCCCGTTTCCGGCACCCTGAAGCATCCTTCGGCTTCAGCGGCGTAGAAGCGTGTGGAATCGGGGAGCTTGTTGTCGTAGGGCTCAAGCTTGCCGGCCTCGCCCAGGGCGCTGAGCTCCACCGGAGTCCACACGGCGCCGGCAGGTATGTCGCCGGCCGAAATGAAGCGCCCTTCGGTGCGGCGGGCGCGCAGCCCGAAGACGTCCTCCGGCCGCATGGCGGGCATAGGAGACATCTTGCGGAGCCTGATAGTGCGCACAGGGCTCAATCTGCCCCATGGGAGGACGGACGCTGCCTTGAGCACGGCGTCATCCGTGAACGTCAGCGGTTCAGAGTACTCAGGGCTGTCTGCCGAAGGCTCGCTGCCGTCGGTAGTGAATACTATGCGCAAGGGGCGGGTCGTGCCCAGCTCGACGGTACATGAATCGCTGAACGCCAGAGAGTTGCATGAGCCGTCCGGCTGCTCCGGAAGGGGGATGTGATAATTCACCCCCAGTGCGTCGAGCCGTTTGCAGGCAAGGTCGCAGCGGGTCAGGAAAGAGTCGAAATCCTTGCGCTCGGGGCGCGTCCAGGCAATCTCGGCAAGGGCGAACGCGCGGGGGAACAGCATGTACTCCCTCTGGGACTCGCTGTACATGTACTCCGCCCAGTTGTTGCACTGGACTCCCTTTACGAAGCCGTCTTTGCCATTCTCCCGAAGCACATCGGGCACGGGGTCGTAGGAATAGACCTTTTCAAGCGTGGACCGGCCGCCTATGGTCACCGGTTCTATTTTCGGGTCTCCCTGGTAGTGGTCGAAATACATTCCGCCGCTGCCCGGTGTCATTACCACGTAGTGCCCGGACAGGGCTGCCTTCTTGCCGCCTTCCTCGCCCCTCCAGCTCATTACGGCTGCGCCGGGCGACAGGCCTCCCTGCAGTATCTCGTCCCATCCTATGAGCTTTTTGCCGTGGCGGGCGAGTATCTCTTCCATGCGGTGTACCGCGTAGCTCTGCAGTTTCTCCCCGGCGGTGAATTCGGCGTCGGCCTCCAGCCCGAGCTCACGTATGCGCTCCTGGCAGATCGGGCACTGCTCCCATACATCCTTGTGGCATTCATCGCCGCCTATGTGGATGTACTCTCCCGGGAAGAGTCCGGCGACCTCCGAAATCACGTCGTCAAGGAATTCATACACCTTCTCGCTGCCCACGCAGAAAACGTCGTGCGGAGACCCCCAGGTGTAGAGCGTCCTGAACTGTTCTCCACGGCACGACAGTTCGGGGTAAGAACAGACGGCGGCAAAGGCGTGTCCGGGCATCTCTATTTCCGGCACGATCGTTACACAGCGCCTGGCGGCGTAGTCCACCAGCGAACGGACTTCCTCCTGGGTGTAGAAGCCTCCGTGTACGCTGCCGTCAAACTCGGTGCGCCATGCCCCGACCTCGGTCAGGCGGGGGTGCTTCTTGATTTCGATGCGCCAGCCCTGGTCGTCGGTGAGGTGCCAGTGCATGGTGTTGATCTTGTATTCGGAGAGTATGTCGATCTGCTTGCGTATGGCGTCGGGACTGAGGAAATGCCGAACGGGGTCGATATGGAATCCGCGCCAGGCAAACCGGGGCGCGTCGGAAATATCTGCGCAGGGAATTCTCTTTCCGTCCGTCATCTGCAGGAGCGTCTGCAGCGCGTAGAACAGCCCTGCCCGCCCCGAGGCCAGCGCACAGACCCCGTCTGTAGTCACGCTGAGGCGGTATCCTTCGTCGGGAATGCCGCAGGCGGGGTCGAGCCTGAGCTCTATGCGCCCCCTGTGCCGGCGGACGGGAAGTATGCGCCCGGAGGCCTTGCGCAGCTTGGGCGCAACGGTGCGGGCAACTTCCGCGGCCTCGGGGGATTCGGCCTTTATGCACGTGAAGAAACGCAACTGGAACTCTCCGTCGCCCGGCTTTACTTCTGCCGGTGCGGGAATCACGTTGATTACGGCTGCGGCGAGAATCGAGAGGAGGAATGACATTATCGGGCGTTTTTGCGGTTAAGGATGAGGCGGACGCCGCCGATGGCGAGGAGGGATTGGGCTAGCAGGTAGGTGGACATTACTCCGAATCCGGACATGAAAGGGCTGAGGTTGCCGAAGTTCCGTACGGCGATTAGCGAGTCGGAGAAGGTGAACAGCAGGGCGCCGCAAAGCAGTATCCACCAGGTGCAGCCGCCTTTGCGGATAACGCCCATGAGGGTGCTGAAAATCAGCATCATAAGTGCGAGTGCGTAGATGCCCATGGGGGCGAGCATCACTCCGTTCACGCCGATTCCGAACGCGAGCGCGGCGGCGCAAGCCACGGCGCCGGCGATTCCCACTGCCCACTGCCAGCCCTTCAGGCCTTTGAGCGAAGTGCGACCGAACAGGGTGATGTAAAAGACATGCCCGATGAGGAAGAGGCCGATGCCGCCGGCGAAGAAGATGAATCCGCTGCCGAGGAGCATGGTGTCGCCGGCAAAGCCGAAGAGCTGGGCCGTAACCAGCAACGCCACATCGGTACCGGATGCGCCTGTCCTGCCGTAAAGATACGCCAGGGTGGTGGCGCACAGCAGGGTCATGAGCGACGGTTTTACTATCTGCTCGACGGAGCCGTCGGTAAGGCAGCCGTAGAGATTGAGGACGCAGCAGACAAGGAAAAACGCTGCGGGAATCAGCCAGAGTCTGGATTTGTTCATAATGGTCATCAGTTTTCGCAAATATCGTAAATTCTTTTGTTATCTTTGTAGTCCTATGGCATTATTCAATTTTTTCGGTGCCGGCGAGCACCGCGTGTTCAACTACAAGCCGATCTATTACGACCCGGAGGAAGAGAAACGCAGACAGATGTTCGGGGCCGTTGACGGAACCCTTGAAAAGGAGAAGAAAGAGGGAACTTACGTGCCCGGCTCCTACATCAAGGGCTCGTTGCGCGACGGCAACTACAGCCGTACCCGCACCCACATGGGCAAGACGCAGACCATCATCGGCATCATCACGCTGCTGCTGATAGTCGCCGTGCTTTATCTCATACTGAAATTTTACCAGATGCTGTAGATGGGACGGCTCAAAGTACTTCCTGCGCGTATCGCCAACATGATCGCCGCCGGAGAGGTGGTGCAGCGCCCCGCGTCCGTGGTCAAGGAACTCATGGAGAACGCGGTGGACGCCGGCGCCACGCAGGTTGACGTGGTCATCACCGATGCCGGCCGCACCCTCATCCAGGTCATCGACAACGGCGCCGGTATGAGTCCTTCGGACGCAGTGCTCTGTTTCGAGAGACACGCCACGTCCAAGATCGCAACCGCCGCCGACCTCGAGAACATAGTCACCTACGGATTCCGCGGAGAGGCTCTCGCCAGCATCGCCGCAGTGTCGGAAGTCACCCTCCGCACGCGCCGTGCCGGCGACGAAACCGCCACCCAGGTTGTAATCGGAGGCGGAGATGCGGTGAAGACTTCCTCGGTCTCGGCGCCCATCGGTTCCAACTTTGCCGTGCGCAACCTGTTTTACAACACCCCCGCGCGCCGCAAGTTCCTCAAGTCCGACAACGTCGAGTTCAAGCACATAGTCGAAGAATTCACCCGGGTTGCGATTCCCCGCCCCGAAATAGGCTTCACGCTTACCCACAACGGCCGCCAGGTGCATGTTCTGCGCAAAGCCAAGTCGATCAAATTCCGCATCCTGGACCTGCTGGGACGCAACGTGGTAGGCGACATAGTGGACCTCGAGGCCGACACCTCGATAGTCAAGATCAGCGGATTCGCGGGCCGTCCGGAAAGCGCCCGCAAGGCCCTCGGCAACCAGTATTTCTTCGTCGGCGGCCGCTATTTCCGCAGCTCCTACCTGCACAAGGCGGTGATGAAGGCCTACGAAGACTTCGTCCCCGACGGGCTCACGCCGTCGTACTTCATCTTCCTGAACGTGAATCCCGGCGCCGTAGACGTAAACATCCATCCCACCAAGACGGAGATCAAGTTCGAAGACGACAACGTTATCTTCCAGGTGCTCTTTGCCTGCGTGCGGGAGGCGCTCGGACGCAACAGTTTCGGCGCCAGCATCGACTTCGACCGCGATGGTGCGGTGGAAATCCCGAACCTGGGCCGCGGATTCGAGGAGTACAGGGCGGAATCGCTGTCGCCCGCCGTCGAGCCCGATGCCGGATACAATCCTTTCGAGTTTGCACCCCGCCACGAGGCGTCCGCTTCCGGGCCGAAGGCTCCCTCCTATGCCTCCGGAGGCCTCTCCGCAGGCCGCCAGGACTACGGCAAGCTGTTCCGCAGCAGCCCCGAGGAGCACGAAATCATGATAGTGCAGGGGCGCTTCATCGTCAAGAAATCGCCTTCCGGCCTCATGCTGGTTCACATCCGCCGTGCATGGGAGCGTGTGCTTTACGAACGCGCCCTCAAAGCCATGTCGCGCGGCGAGCACGTCACCCAGACGGCGCTCTTCCCGGTGCAGGTGCAGGTGGGCGTGGAGCAGCGCCTGCTGTTCGACGACAACTCAGCCCTGCTGTCGAGCCTCGGCTTCGACATCGCTCCGATAGGCAACGACGTCATCGAGGTGCGCGGAGTGCCCGAAGGGTACAGCTGCGAGGTTGGCAAGGTGGAGCAGATGACGGGCGATCTGGCCCTCATCCTTTCCGACTGCCAGCCGGCTCTGGAAGAGGTGATGCGGCAGAAGATGGCGGCCAAGTTCGCCATGCTCGGGGCAGTCAACGCCGAAGTGCCGTCGACGCCCGAGGCGGCCGTGCGCCTGCTTGACACGCTTTTTGCAAGTGAGAATGCCGAATTCACCCCCGGAGGCAGGAGAATCGTGAGCCTGATGCCGGTGGAGGATATTGAAAAGAGATTCTGATGTCGTACTATTATCAAGACAACCGCCGCGGTTTTTTACAGAATATTCCGCCCGTAACCAGGAACCTGATTCTGGTGAACATACTGATGTTCATCGCAACGATCTTCAACGAGAACTTCATGATCGGGACCTTCGGCCTGTTCTACCCAAGCTCAACATATTTCCACTGGTGGCAGGTCCTCACCCACATGTTCATGCACGGAGGCTTCTGGCACATCTTCTTCAACATGTACACCCTGTTCATCTTCGGTGTGGTGGTGGAACGCATTATCGGAAGCAAGAAGTTCCTGTTCTTCTACTTCGTGTGCGGCCTGGGCGCCGCGGCGCTCCAGATGGGCACCCAGTGGATAGAGATGCAGATGTTCATGAATTCCGACTCGGCGACGGCGCTCCAGAACATCGTGGCTCTCAAGACCACGCCCACCGTGGGCGCATCCGGAGCTATCTACGGAGTGCTGATTGGATACGCCATGCTGTTCCCCGAATCGAAGATGACCCTCATTTTCCCGCCCGTTACGCTCAGCGCCAAGTGGATGGTTATCATCTTCGCCGGCATCGAACTCTTCACCGGAGTTTTCGGCATCGTGGACGGAGTGGCGCACTTCGCGCATCTGGGCGGCATGCTCATCGGCTGGCTGCTGATCCGCTGGTGGAGGCGCAGGGGCGTACTTTTCGAACGTGACGTGATATGAAAGAGATAATCGACGAAGCTGTACGCGTGCTCAGGGAGGGCGGCGTAATCCTTTATCCTACCGATACGATATGGGGCATAGGCTGCGACGCCACGAACGAGGCGGCGGTGGCCAGGGTATTCGGGATCAAGCGCCGCAGCGAGGCCAAGTCGCTGGTGGTGCTTGCCGCCGACCTGGACATGGTGGCCCGCTACATCAGGCAGATCCCGTCCATCGCCATCGACCTGGTGGAGGTGAACGACTCACCCATGACCATCGTGTACCCGGGCGCCCAGGGGCTCGCTCCAAATGTGGTTGCCGAAGACGGTTCGGTGGGCATACGCATCCCCCTGAACGAGTTCTGCGTGGAGTTGTGCCGCCGCTTCCGTAAGCCGCTGGTGTCCACTTCCGCCAACGTTTCCGGGGAGCCGGCGCCGTCGTGCTTCGCCGAAATCGACCCCGGAATCCGCGCCGCCGTTGACTGGTGCGCTCCCCGCAAGTTCGAGGCGGGAGCCACCGGGCGCGCCTCCCAGATCATCAAGCTCGGCCTCCGCGGAGAGGTGGAGATCCTCCGGCCCTGACCATGTACATAGGCCTGATATCCGATACCCACGGCGTTTTCAGCGAGCCGTTCAAGGAGTTCTTCGCTCCCGTCGACGTGATCTGGCATGCCGGCGACTGGGGCGGGATGGCGGTGGCCGAAGAGATCGCCGCCTTCAAGCCGGTAGTTGGAGTGTACGGAAACTGCGACGGTTACGACATCCGCTATACCTATCCTGAAAATCAGATACTTAAGCTACAGGGGCTGACTGTCCTCATGCGGCACATAGGCGGTTCGCCGGGGCATTACTATCCCGAAGCCAGGGCCGTCATAGACAAGGTCAAGCCCGATATTTTCATCTGCGGTCACTCGCATATCCTGAAGGTGATGAGGGATGATTCCAGGAACCTTCTCTATGTAAATCCCGGTGCCGCAGGGCTTCAGGGGTGGCAGATCATGCGCACTGCACTGCGCTTCAAAATAGAGGGCGGAGAGATTAAAAACATGGAAGTTTTTGAAATTCCGAAAAATAGTATTAACTTTGCGGGTTAGTTAATAATGTTTAACTTAAATTTTTAAATAATTCATTACCATGAAGAAGGTTATTGTATCTCTTGCAATCGCTGCTCTCTTCCTTAGCTCCTGCTGCTGCAACAACTGCAGCAAGAAGGCTGCCGAGGGCGAGGCCGAAGCTACCGAGGTGTGCGAGGCATGCGACTCCACCAAGGCTTGCTGCGGTGAGTGCGAGAATTGCGAGAAGGCAGAAAACTGCGAGAATTGCGAGAACTGCCAGAACGCTGAGAAGGCCGAGTAATTCCGCCTTTACCCGCACAAACGAAAGAAGACGCGAAGATTCGCGCCTTTTTTTGTGCCTTTTTCGTTAGGATGCCTATTTGAACAGCGCCTTCACCAGCTCCGGGACGTCGGCGACTTTGACCACCGCGATGCCCTTGGGGGCTTTGCCTTCGTCGGGACTGAAGGAGCTGACGAAGATTTTCCTGAAGCCCAGGCGTGCCGCTTCGCCGATGCGGCGGGATGTCTGGGCCACGGGGCGGATCTCGCCGCTCAGGCCTACTTCGCCCGCAAAGCAGACGTCGGAAGGAATGGGATAATCGAAGTTCGACGAAAGCACTGCGAACACCACGGCAAGGTCGCAGGCCGGGTCGCCGACCTTGAGGCCGCCGGCCATGTTGAGGAACACGTCCTTGGCGCTCAGGCGGAAGCCGGCGCGCTTTTCCAGTACCGCCAGAAGCATGTTGAGCCTCCTGCCGTCGAAGCCGGTGGCGGAGCGCTGCGCCGTGCCGTATGCGGCGGACGATACCAGCGCCTGCACCTCGAACAGCAGCGGGCGGGTGCCGTCAAGCATCGCCGCTATGGCGGTGCCGCTGAGCCCCTGTTCGTGCATGGGAATCAGCATCTCGGAGGGGTTCTCCACCTCCCGCAGGCCCTTGCCGGTCATTTCGAACACCGCCAGCTCGGAAGTGCTTCCGAAACGGTTCTTGATGCCGCGCAGGATGCGGTAGGAGCCGCGGTTCTCGCCTTCGAACTGCAGCACCACGTCCACTATGTGCTCGAGTATCTTGGGGCCTGCGATATATCCGTCCTTGGTGATGTGGCCGATGAGGATTACAGGCACGCCGCTCTCTTTGGTGAAGCGGAGCAGTATCGCCGCCACTTCCTTTATCTGGCTCACGGAGCCTGGGGTGGATTCCACGCCGTCGGTGAACATCGTCTGCACGGAGTCCACTATCATGAGGTCGGGCGCGAGCTCTCGGGCGTAGTCGAGTATGGTTTCGATGCGGGTTTCGCAGAAGATGAGGCAGTCGTCGGGCATGCTGCCGCCGGCGCCCAGTCTTTCCGCGCGCATGCGGACCTGCTTCTCGCTTTCCTCGCCGCTGACGTAGAGGGTCTTGAGCGACGGGCAAGCCAGAGGGATCTGCAGGCTTAGGGTGGATTTGCCGATACCGGGTTCGCCTCCGATGAGGATGAGAGAGCCGGGAACCACGCCTCCGCCCAGCAGGCGGTCGAGTTCACTTATACCGAGGCTCATCCGGGCTTCGGCGGAAAAGTCTATATCCTTGAGCCTGCGGGGCTTGCGGTCGCTGGCGGCCGTTCGGGCAGAGCCGGCAGATGCGGCCTTGCGGTCTTCAGCCGGAGCCTCCACCATGGTGTTCCATTCGCCGCACGCGGGGCAGCGCCCCATCCATTTGGGGCTCTCGTTTCCGCAGTTGGTGCAGAACCAGACCGTTTTCGCTTTACTCGCCATCCTGAGGGAAATAATAAGGACTCTTGAGGATGGAAACGACGCCGGTGCCCTTGTCGACTTCGCCTATGATGCGGGCCGCGGCGATGGGCTTGCGGTCGTATTCGTCAAGCGTGTTGATGCGTACCAGCAGGGAAGAGTGTACTATCCGGTTGTCGCCGAGGTAGAGGGCCACGTGGGTGACGCGCCCGGTCTTTTCGTTGCCGAAGAAGAGCAGGTCGCCCGGCTGCTGCTCGCCGGGTTTGACGGGAATGCCGCACTTGGCCTGCTGGCTGGCGTTGCGGGGGAGGATGATTCCGTTCATGAAGAAGCAGAACTTCATGAGGCCGCTGCAGTCGAAGTATTTGATGGTATTGCCGCCCCACATGTAGGGGGTGCCGCGCATGCTGCAGGCTAGGGAACTGATTTCCCGCACGCAGAAGTCACGGTTGACCTTGTCGGGCGGAGCTACGCCGCTGCGGCTTTCGGCCCAGGTGCGGAAATCCATGATCTCGTGGCTGAGGACCCAGCCCTTCTGGCCGTCGGGCAGGAGCACCTCGGTCCATCCTTTCTTTGTGACGCCGGTCTGGCGCACCAGGTCGCCCATGGTGAAGTCGCAGATCGGTGCGGCGCTGCCGGCGGGCGCTTCGCGGACGCGTGTGTAGTCGGTGACGCATATCCATTTGGGAGCGCGGAGGTACGCGTCTTTCTCTTCGTCCGTAAGCTCCTTTATGCCCATTTCCGTGACCCAGCCGGTGTAGTCGTGGGCCTGGACTTTGTACCAGTAGCCGCTGGTCTCAAGGGTTTCGACCAGGGCTCCCATCATGAGCTGGTTGTCGAGTTCGGCGTCGTATGCCGGCGTGCTGCGCATGAAGCTTGACGAAAGCGTCACCACCGCCCATGCAAGTATGGATGTCATCGTTATCATATATGCAAATATAAGTATTTTTGTTTAGAACCCGGCATAAACCATTGTGGCGGCGACGAGGGCGGCGGTCTCGGTGCGGAGGCGGCTGGCGCCCAGGGTGACCGGGGCCCATCCGCGGCTGAGCGCGAGGTCTGCCTCTTCCGGCGAAAAATCGCCCTCAGGGCCTATCAGGATGCAGATTTCCGGGACGGAAGAAGCAGCGGTGGGACTCTGCAGCTGCCCCCGGAAAACTTGGGAGAAAGGGGGCAGCTGCAGAGTCCCACCGCTGCTCGCCTCCCGCCTTATGCCGTGCAGCACGTCGGCGACAGTGTGTTTGGGGCCTTCGAAGCAGTAGCAGATCATCTTCACGGCGCCGTCGGGGGCGGCGAGGATGAAATCGCGCACTGACTGCGGCTGCAGCACCTCGGGTACAGCACCCTTCAGCGACTGCTTCGCCGCCGACTTCACCAGGCGCTCCAACCTCTCGGTTTTCAGTACCTTGCGCTCCGAGCGTTCGCCTATGACAGGCGCCAGGACATCCACTCCAATCTCAGTCGCTTTCTCTGCGAACCACTCGTAGCGGTCGATGTTCTTGGTGGGGCATACCGCCATGGTGAGGCGGTACGGATGCGCCCCGAATCCGGGTTCGCGCGAATCGATGCGTGCGGTGGCGCCCTTGGGGTCGGCGTCGGTCAGGGTGCAGCGCAGAAGGGTTCCGCGGCCGTCGATCACGTTGATCGCGTCGCCTTCGCGGTGGCGCAGCACCCGCACGCAGTGGGCGGACTCTTCGGCGTCGAGCCTGAGCAACCCGCCGTCTATGTCGTTGCTGTAGAAAATCTCCATGATACAAAGATGGACATTTTCGCGCAAAATCGCTATATTTGTTCGTTATGAGACTCTTCACACTTACCTCCGACCTGCACGGCGAGCTCGCAAAAAACGCCCACAACGAGCAGTTTATCAAAGATATAGAGGCCGCCGTGGGGCAGGCCTTCGATTATCGCGAAACCGACTATTCCGACTACGGGGCCGTCGGCGACATCATCTATGTGCGTACCGGAGGCACGGAAGCCATTTTCAAGGAGGTCTTTGCCGGCCACGAAGGCGCCCGCGTGCGGCTCCTGACCAGCGGGCAGAGCAATTCGCTCGCCGCCTCCATGGAAATCCTTGCCTGGCTTCGCGCGCAGGGCATGGACGGGGAGATCATCCACGGTTCCATAGAGCATATCGCCTCTGAGCTTAACCGCTATTACCCCAGGCGCTCCCGCGTGGTCTCGCCGCTGATTCAGCCATTCGCCGATTTAGGCGTGCTGGACGGAAAGCGTTACGGAGTGGTTGGCCGGCCTTCGGACTGGCTGATAAGCAGTGCCGTGGATTATGAGCAGGTGCGGGATATGCTCGGGGCGGAAATCGTGGACATTCCGATCGAAAAGCTGCTGGATATGGTGCGGGCAGGGGTCGGCTCCGATGTTTCTGTCGTCCCTCTCAAGCCCATGAATGAACCGAAGTTCGGAAATCCTATACCGGAGGCGGATTTCAGCGGGGCACAGGCCATCTATCGTGCTCTGCGGCAGATAATTGCTGACTACAATCTGGACGGTCTGACACTGCGCTGCTTCGACTTGCTGACCGCCCTTGGCAACACCGGCTGCCTCGCCCTTTCCATGCTGAATGCCGAGGGATTCGTGGCCGCCTGCGAAGGCGACATTCCGGCCATGCTTTCGATGGCGGTGCTGCACCAGCGATATGGAAAAAGCGGCTTCCAAGTGAATCTGTCACGTATTTCCGGTGGAAGTTTCCTGTTTGCGCACTGTACCGTGCCGCTGAACATGGTCTCGGACTATTGCTACGACACCCATTTCGAGTCGGGCATGGGCGTGGCCATACATGGCGAACTTCCCGCCGGCAAGGCAAGGATATACAAGATAAGCGCCGATATGCTCAGCTGCATCGACGAGGAAGTGGAACTGTACGCCAACAGTTACGAAGACAACCTGTGCCGTACGCAGGTGCTGGTGAGCCCCTTAAACCATCCGGCATCCGACCTGAAGCGCTATTTCCTGCGCACGCCCCTGGGCAATCACCACATCCTGATAGCGGGGATTTGA
>JAEELG010000044.1 GCA_016288775.1 Bacteroidales bacterium
GATCATCGATGGCGTGCGCCTTTGCAAGGCCAAGCGCTACCGTTATGCCAATGCCGACATGGCCGACCTGGAGCGGTGCTTGAAAGAGGCGCAGGCTCAGCGTTTCCGCATCATCGTGACCGACGGCGTGTTCTCCATGGACGGCAACGTGGCCCCCATGGACAAGATATGCGACCTCGCGGAGAAGTACGACGCCCTGGTGATGGTTGACGAAAGCCACAGCGCCGGCGTGGTAGGCAAGCACGGGCGCGGAGTCGCCGAGCTGTACGACCTCTACGGCCGCATCGACATCCACACCGGCACGCTCGGCAAGAGCTTCGGAGGCGCCGTGGGAGGATTCACCACCGGCAGGCAGGAGATCATCGACATGCTCCGCCAGCGCAGCCGCCCGTACCTCTTCTCCAACTCGCTTCCGCCGATGATCTGCGCCGCAGGAATCGAGACCTTCAAGCTCCTCTCTGAGAGCGACGAGCTCCACGACCGCCAGCAGGAGAACGTGACGTACTTCCGCGACAAGATGCTCGCCGCAGGCTTCGACATCAAGCCCACGCAGAGCGCCATATGCGCCGTGATGCTGTACGACGCACCGCTGAGCCAGCGCTTTGCCGCAGCCATGGCCGAGGAAGGCATCTTCGTGACCGGATTCTACTACCCCGTGGTGCCCAAGGGACAGGCCCGCATCCGCGTTCAGCTGTCGGCGGCTCACACCAGGGAACAACTCGACAAGGCCATAGCCGCCTTCATCAAGGTAGGACGCAAACTGGAAGTAATCAAGTAATTATATGACATTTGCCATGATCGTGGAGCTGCTGATAGTTCTGGCGGCTCTGTATGTGGGTTCCCGCTACGGATCCCTCGCCCTCGGCGCCATCAGCGGCATAGGCCTGGCCATCCTCGTGTTCGGCTTCGGCCTCAAACCGGGAACGCCACCCACGGACGTCATCTACATCATCATAGCCGCCGTAACCTGCGCAGGAACGCTGCAGGCGTCTGGAGGTATGGACTGGATGATACAGATAGCCGAGAAGATGCTCCGCAAGCATCCCGACCGCATCACCTTCATGGGCCCGCTGGTGACCTTCTTCCTTACGGTGCTGGTGGGAACCGGGCACGTGGTATACACCATCATGCCCATCATCTGCGACATCGCGCTCAAGAAGAACATACGTCCCGAGCGCCCGTGCGGAGTGGCTTCGGTGGCGTCCCAGGTAGGCATCACATGCTCCCCCATCGCAGCGGCGGTAGTGGCCTTCGTGACCATATCCAACGCCAACGGCTACATGGTCAGCATACCCCAGGTGCTCATGGTCACCATCCCGGCCTGCGTTGCAGGACTGATGTGCGCCGCTGCGGCATCGTTCAGGCGCGGCAAGGACCTCGACAAGGATCCGGTCTTCCAGAAGCGCAAGGCCGATCCGGAACTGTACCAGTACATGTATGGCAACACCGCTACCACCCTCGACAAGAAAATAACCAAAGAAGCCAAGGCGTCCGTGTTCATCTTCCTGGGTTCCCTGCTGGTGATCGTGGCGTTCGCTTTCATGCAGATGATCCATACCGCCGGCGGCGATACCCTGGCCAAGGCGGCCAACCTGCCCAAGATGAACATCTGCATCCAGATCATCATGCTCATGGCAGCCGCATGCAACATCATCTTCTGCAAGGCGCAGCCCAAGAAGGCCGTGGCCGGAGCTGTCTGGCAGAGCGGAATGGTAGCCGTGGTCGCAATCTACGGAATCGCCTGGCTGGCAGACACTTACTTCGGCAACTACATGGACCAGATGAAGCTGATGCTCAGCGACCTGGTCACCAATTATCCCTGGAGCATAGCGTTCGTGTTCTTCCTGGTGAGCGTGCTCATCAACTCGCAGGGCGCCGTAGTGGTGGCAATGCTGCCGCTGGCATACGAGCTAGGCATAGCCGGCCCCGTGCTACTCGGCGTGCTGCCCAGCGTGTACGGCTACTTCTTCATTCCCAACTACCCTTCCGACATCGCAACGGTCAACTTCGACCGCAGCGGTACCACGGTCATCGGCAAATACCTGCTGAACCACAGTTTCATGATGCCCGGGCTGATAAGCGTAGCGGTTTCCACGGTCCTAGGATACCTGATCACCAACGTGTTCTTCGCAGGCTATTTCGCCAGTTTCGCACAGTAGCATGGACTATCCGGACATAGCGGCCCGGTTCGAAATCACCGGCAAGGTACTCTCCGTCAAGCCTTTCGGAAACGGCCTCATAAACGACACCCTGCTCGTCCGTACCGACGGGCCCGACGACTACGTGCTCCAGCGCATCAACCAGGGCATATTCCGCGACGTGGACCTGCTGCAGCACAATATCGATTGCGTTACCGCACACCTGCGGCACAAGCTGGAGGAAGCCGGCGAGAGCGACCTGGAGCGCAAGGTCCTGCGTTTCCTCCCCTGCCGCGAAACCGGCAAGACATACTGGACCGACGGTGCCTCCTGGTGGCGCATGTCGGTGCTCATACGCGACGCATTCACGTTCGAGACTGTAGACCCGGAATACTCGGGATACGCAGGAGCCGCATTCGGGCGTTTCGAGGCCCTGCTGGCCGACATTCCCGACACGCTCGGCGAGACCATCCCCGACTTCCACAACATGGAACTGAGGGCCCGCCAGCTGCATGAGGCCGCGGAAGCCGATGCCGCCGGCCGCCTGTCAAACCCGGAGGTGCGCGGCATGCTGGACGCCATGCTGCCTTTTGAGGAGGAAATGTGCAAGGCGGAGCGCCTGCACCGCGAGGGCCTGCTGCCCAAGCGTATCTGCCACTGCGACACCAAGGTCAACAACATGCTCTTCGACGCCGACGGCAAGGTGCTGTGCGTCATCGACCTTGACACCGTGATGCCGTCGTTCGTGTTCTCCGATTTCGGCGACTTCCTGCGCACCGCCGCCAATCCGGTGGCAGAAGACAGCCCGGAGATTGAAAAGATCGACTTCAGGATGGACATTTTCGAGGCTTTCGCCCGCGGCTACATCAGCTCGGCAAAGAGCTTCCTCACGCCCGTGGAGCGCGAAAACCTGCCATACGCGGCATGCCTGTTCCCGTACATGCAGGCGGCCCGCTTCCTGGCCGACTACATCAACGGCGACACGTATTACAAGATTGCCTACCCGGAGCACAACCTGGTGCGCACGCGCAACCAGCTGGCGCTCTTCCGCTCGGCATATTCCAAAGTGCCGGAAATGTCGGCCCTGCTGGAAAGCCTCTGATTACTCTTTATAAAGAAGATACGGACGGCGTTGTTCGCGGAAGCGGGCGACGTCGTCTTTCCACATGGCCCTGATTTCTTCGACGGGGCGGCGCTCGAGTATCATTTCGCGCACGTAAGGAACTCCGACCTGGAGTTCGAAGTGGTTGCGCTTCATGAAGAAGGCGCTGTCGGCGGGCATGTGGGCGAGGGCGTCGGCAAGATACTCAAGGTTAACCTGTTCTGCCCAGATTTCCTTCAGGGTTTTGCCACGGAGGTCAACGCCAAAGCACTCCTGATCCATATAGCGGGGTTTCTTTGCCCCCGGAATGCTGCGGGGAGTGAATGAGAAGCCACGGTCTTCCATCGCCGGGTGGCCGTAGATCTCGAAAGGCCACTGCGTTCCACGCCCAGCGGTTACCTCGGTGCCCTCGAAGAAGCAGGTGGAACTGTAAAGGTAGATGGAGCGCATGTCCTTGAGGTTCGGGGACGGAGGGAGTATGAGAGTGCAGCGCTTCTGATGATCGTAATTCAGGCAGGGAATCACGGTGAGGTCGCACTTGAGGCTGTCGCGGAGCCAGCCTTCGCCGTTCATCATGAGCGCCAGTTCGCCCAGCGTCATGCCGTGCACCATCGCTATCGGCAGCGAGCCTATTCCGGACTTGTATTTCATGTCGAGGATAGGTCCGTCGACGTAGAATCCATTGGGGTTGGGACGGTCGAGCACTATGACCTTCTTGCCGTAGGCGGCGCAAGCGTCCATCAGGCGCTGCATCGTGACGTAGTAGGTGTAATAGCGCAGGCCCACGTCCTGAATATCCACCAGCAGCACGTCAAACTTGTCCATGTCGGCCTCGTCGGGCATCATGGCATGGCGGCTGTACAGCGACAGGATGGGCACGCCCGTCTTTTCGTCCACGCTGGACGACACCAGCTCCCCTGCGTCGGCGGCACCGCGGAATCCGTGCTCCGGCGAGAAGATTGCACTCACGTTGACACCCTTCTCAAGCAGCACGTCGAGCAGATGAGGGCCGTACGTAACGGGGACTGAGGGGTCCGAGGGCTGCCCGAACGGGATGCCGGCGGTGGCTTCGGTCACTTCTTCGCCACCCTTGAGGCACCAGCCTTCGACCTTGTCGCCGACGATGCCGCTGGGGTTGCTGTAGATGGCGACGCGCTGCCCCTCAAGCAGTGGCAGATACACGTCGAAGCGTTCGTCGCCGAACACAACGCGGGACGAGCACGATGCCGACAGCGCCAAAGACGCCAGCATCGACAGGAAAAACAGACGTTTCATTATTCAGACAGTATGAATTCTCCGAAAAATTCAGGACGGTGGAAGTCCGGCGATGCGGTGCTCACAGGGTTCCAGGTAAGGAAATGGGGGTGGGCGGTCTTGTCGCCGCACTTGTAGATGTTGCCCCTCAGGCGCGCCGGCAAGGCATCGGGGTCGATGCCCATGACGTCGAAGGGTATAAGCAGGGTGATGCGCCAGCTCCAGATGCCTCCGGAATACTCCTGGGGCCCTTCGAACTGCGCCATGCGGACGATGCGCGCCATGTCTTCTGCGGGAATGGGAACGCGCCCGAACCTCCCGGCGCCGTGGCACGCCACCATCTTGCCGGCGGCGTTAACCTCGAAATTGAAGTACTCCGTGCCGTCGGGAGCCAGGATGAAGATTTCGCAGCAGCTGTCTTCCCATACGCTGCCTCCGTCTTCGAGATTCTTTACGCGCAGGTCGAGCCCGCTCACGCGGAAGTCGACCACGAGCGATTCGCGGGTGCGGGCGATGCGGCCGCCGCAGAACGGGGCGTACGGGAAGGCGTCGGGCCAGTTGACGCGGTCGACCATGAAACGGGCGCCCTCGAGTTCGAGGGCGGTGTCGAGGTCGGTGTGCCCGAGACTCTTCAGCAAAGGAATGCAGAGTGAGTTCATATCGCGCTATTCCCTTGTTTCCAGACGTTTGACGGCAAGCTCGGCGTATTTGGTGCCGGGGCGGCCCCAGTTGGCGTAGGGGTGTATGCTGATGCCTCCGCGCGGCAGGAAGAAGCCGGTCACCTCGATGTATTTGGGATCCATCAGGGCGATGAGGTCCTTCATGATCATGTTTACGCAGTCCTCATGGAATGCGCCGTAATTGCGGAAGCTGAAGAGATAGAGCTTGAGGCTCTTGCTCTCGACCATGCGCTCGCCGGGGATGTAGCTGATGCGGATTTCGGCGAAATCGGGCTGGCCGGTGATGGGGCACACGGAAGTGAATTCCGGGCAGTTGAAACGTACCCAGTAATCGTTGTCGGGATGCTTGTTCCCGAAGGCTTCAAGCACTCCGGGATCATAATCCTGGCTGTATCCGGCTTCGCGGCCAAGTGCCTTCAGGCCTTCTTCGTTGCGGGATTTTGTCATACGTCGAGTATTTTGAAAGGGTTGTACGATATGCCTTCGTCGTAGGTGTCGACGCCCTCGATCTTCTTGATCCGGCGCACCACCGCGGCGGTGACGGGCAGGATGATGATTTCGTAAATCACCTTGAAGCTCACCTGTGCGAGCATCATGAGGGCCAGAGCCTTGAGAGGCGTGCCCCAGAAAACGATGGGCATGAATATAAGCGAATCGGCAAACTCTCCGGCAAGCGAAGAGAGGATGGCGCGTACGCCGAAGCGGCGGCCCTGGTCGGCAATCTTCATCTTGCTGATCACCAGCGAGTTGACGGTGGATCCAACGAGGAATGCAAGGAGCGATGCGCCCACTACCCTGGGTGCCATGTTGAACATATAGTCGAAGTGTTCCGCACCTTCCCAGAAAGAGGCGGCAGGGAGCCAGACCACCAGCTGCCCCAGAACTACCACGAAGGCATTCATAAGGAAAGCCAGCCAGATGACAAGGCGGGCCCTTCGGAAACCCCAGACCTCGGAAATGCAATCGTTGATGATATATGATACGGGGAAGATGATAACCGCACCCGGGAGGGTAATTCCCCAGAGGCTTATCACCTTTGTGGCGAACAGGTTGGATGTTATCAGACAGACTACGAAAAGGACTGTCAGAAACAGGAATACGGGTGAAAATTTGTTTTGCATTACAGTTTTTTTAGTGGTGTCCTGTTACACTTTGGCAAGGGGGTTATCCCTTGACCGACATTATCGCTTCGTAGAATTGAGGGAAGCGTTCGGATAGCTTTACGGGGCGGCCGGCATCCAGAAAGCAATGGGTGCTGGTGGCCGTGCACACAATCTTGCCATCCACCTTCATGGTGTAGGCGAAACTGAGTTTCAGTTCGGTCATTCCAGCCACTTCCACATCGATTTCTATCACGTCCTTGAAGGTTGTGGGATGCTTGTAATTGCAGCTGACAGCCACCACCGGGGACACTATGCCTTCGGCCTCCATACGGTCGTAACCGTAGCCGAGAACGTCCATCCAATAGACACGGGCCTCTTCCATGAAGCGTATGTAATTGGAATGATGGGTCACGCCCATACGGTCGCACTCATAGTACTTAACCTCGTGCCTGTATGTCGGGACATTCGCCATCAGCTACTTTTTGTTGTAGTGGAAGAGGTATGTCATGGTGACCTTGAATACCGCAGGGTCGGGCAGACGGCTGGTACGGCCGTCGGAGAAATGGCAGATCATTGCGCCGGCACTGCCGGATACGTCGAGGCGCCACCATGTGCCGACAGGCCAGGTGTAGCCGCCGCCCACGGCGCCGATTATTGCAGTGCCCTGGGAGCCGCCTCCGTTCCATGAAAGATCGAATTTGCCGGTAGCCGCCGACACGGTAAAGAACCAGCCACGGTACAGGTCGTATCCGCGGGTCTCCCACGGGTGCAGGTAAACGCGGGCGCCGAGGTCGAAGGCGCTGACATTGAATCTAACCGTTTCGCCGGGGAAAGTCCAGAACGGGAAGGTATATCCGGCGTGCAGGCCGAAACGGGAACCGATTGGAACTTCGACGCCCAGGTTCACAGCTGTTATGGCGTCGAACAGCAGATTGGTCGACAGTCCGGCTACAGCCACCTTGCCATCGGTTTCCTGCTGCTTCAGTATTTCGAGTTCCTGCTGCCTGAGGTCGGCTTCCTGGCGCTTCAGCTCTGCCTCCTGACGTCTCAGGTCGGCTTCCTGGCGTTTCAGTTCGGCCTCCTGACGTTTCTGCTCGTCCTTGATCTGCTTCTGCTCAGCGTCCTGCTTCTGCTTGTCGGTCTCCGGCTTCTTTTCGGCCTCCTTCTGCTTGTCGGTTTCCGGCTGTTCGGTCTTGGTCTGTTTGGCCTGTCTGGCTTCTTCGGCCTTCCTGGCCTTCTCTGCCTGACGGGCTTCCTTTGCCTGTTTTGCCTCTTCCGCCTTGCGGGCCTTTTCGGCCTGACGGGCCTCTTTGGCTTTCTGTGCCTCTTCGGCCTTCAGGGCCTTTTCCGCCTTGCGGGCCTCTTCAGCGGCCTTTTTGGCATCTGCCTTCTGCTGCTTCTGCTGTTCCGCCTCCAGGCGCTTCTGCTCTTCAGCCTTTCTGGCTTCTTCGTCCTTCTGGGCCTTCTCGGCCTTGCGGGCTTCTTCAGCCTTCTTTGCTTCCTCAGCCTTGCGGGCTTCTTCAGCCTTCTTTGCTTCCTCAGCCTTGCGGGCTTCTTCGGCGGCCTTGGCTTCGGCCTCCTTCTTCTGCCGCTCAGCCTCCAGGCGCTTGGCTTCTTCAGCCTGCCGCGCCTCCTCAGCCTTGCGGGCATCTTCGGCGGCCTTCAGGGCCTCATCCGAAGACTTGCCTTTGGCGTCGGGCCTTACGAACACCGCGTCTTCGATCTCGTACTGTTTCTGGGGAGTTGGCGGAGCGACGTCGACTGCGGGCGGCAGCACGGCATTGTCGATGACTATTACGCTTGTGGGGTCCTGCAATTCCGCTCCGGCAGGCTGCACGGGCAGAACCATTCCGCTGGGAGGTATCTGGGACTGCGGCGTATCAGCACGCGTCCCGGACTTCTGCGCAAAGACCGGAAGAGAAAAAAAAATGGCAGACAACACTGCCATGAATATCGAAGCGCGGAATCCCATCAGAGATTACTTGAAACTGACGTTGTTAAGCTCGAAGCAGGCTCCGATGTTCTTCACGTCAAGCTGAGGGCAAAGCACGCAAAGCTTCACCTTGGCGAATGCAGATGCTTCCTTGGCAACTTTCAGGACCTTCAGGTGGCACTTCACGGGCACCTTGGAAGGGAAAGTGGTGGCACTGTATTGGTCGGTAAGCGTCTTGTTGGCTACGGACACCAGTACGCGGCCGAGCTCATACACGTTGCCGTCGTTATCGTAGACGACGGAGCCGCCCATACCTGTCTGGTAGATGCCGCCGACAAGATTGATCAGCACCTCGGAAGACGAGAGATTTGTCACTAGCAGAGTAAGCTCAACGTCTTCCCCGACAATACGGGAATCTTTCAGCTGGATCTTGAGATCCTGGCTGGGAGTAGTGGCAGTGGTCTGTGCAAAAGCCACGGCTCCGAAGGCTACTGCTGCAATGACGGTGATCAACAACTTTTTCATATTTGGATACATTATTATCAAATTTCGGCAAATTTAATCATAATGCAGAAGAAAAACAAGAAGAGTATATGCCAATTTTTGCGTATATTTGGCAGACAATAATCATCAGCCATGGCAAACAGAAGCATTTTGCTCGCAGTAGACCTGCAGAAGGATTTCATCGACGGCTCCCTCACCGTTCCCGGAGCTCACCTCGTAATACCCGAAATCAACCGTGTAAAGTCGGACTTCGACCTTGTTTATTTCACCCTGGACTGGCACCCCGTGAATCACTGCTCGTTCAAGGAGCAGGGCGGCCCGTGGCCGGTGCATTGCGTGCATCACACTGCCGGAGCGTCTATTCCGGACAACGTGTTCGAAGGCCTTGACGAAAGCCGCATTCGATTCATTCTCAAGGGGCGTCTCCCCGAGCGTGAGGAATACGGTGCGTTCGTGGGCTTCGACCCTGACAATCAGGACCTTTTCGAGCCCGGAGACGAAGTGGTGGTGTGCGGAATCGCCGCCGAATACTGCGTTCTGGAAACGCTGAAAAACCTCTACGAGATCAGCCGGAAAATCGGCTTCACCGTAAAGGTTTTCCTTGGCGGCACCGCCAAATTCGAAAGCCACGACACCGTCGTCGCCTTCATGGCGGAGAACGGTATCAAAGCCTGGTAAACGTCATTTCTTGAATTTCACCTGCGCGGAAGTCTCCTTGCCGTTCTTGTCGGCAACGGAGATGGTGAACACGTTGGTGGAGGCCGACAGGTCGTACTTGATATCGTACATGAACGAGAAGTCAAGCAGAGCCGAGGTCTTGTCCTTGATCACCGCGCCGGCAGGAAGGTAATTCCTGAATGTCTCTTCAACCTTGGGATCGCCGATGAGGTCTATCACCGTGCGGCCGTCGGTCGTGCGGTTCTTGACGTAGGTGGCAAGCTCGGGGGCGGCGCCGTATTCGAGTTCGATGGTGAATCTCTCAAAGCGCCCGGGGGCGTTGACGCTGATCTTTACGGGCACCTGGGCCTCGTTGAGATCGATCATGCTGAAGCCCGGATTGGAGTCCCATTCTATGGACGGGCCGATGGTATAATGGAACTTGGCGATCTTGCTTACCACGTTTCCGGACTGGTCGGTAAGTTTGACGTCGATTGAGAAAACAGTGTTGTTCTCGACCGGCTGCCCCTCGATGAGCTTGGTAATGATGGCCGCGAGGTCGATGGATCCGAGAGTCTTGCCGCGGAGGCCGGTGCCTGCAGTCATGCCCATTCCGGACAGGAACGCCGCTACGCCGGGATCGTCGATTACGTCAAACACCGGATAAGCGGACCCTGCTCCCTTGTTGGAGCTTATCTTGATATACGGATTTGCGAGCAGCCCGTAGTTGCCCATTCCGAGGGTCAGGATGAGCGATTCGATCTTCCCGGGGGCGGTCAGGACCACGTTGGCATCCATGCCGGGCATGATCTCGACCTGGGAGAAATTGGAATTCTCCGCCCAGGTGATGGTGGGAAGGTCGGGGTTGAGGTGCTGGATGCACGACACCGCCATCAGGCTGGCGGCGAGGGCGAGGATTATCGGAAAACGTTTCATTGCCGTATGGTTTTACCCGTCAAATATAAGCATTTATTTTTTCTCTTTGCGGAAATGGTGCCTCTCACGGTTCCAGAGACCGTAGATTTCACTCACGTTGCCGGCGGTGATGAAGGCCTGGATGTTCTCCTTGCGGATGTGGTCCATCAGGTTGGAGAACTCGTCCTGGGTGAGCAGGGCCTGCACTTCCACGCTGACTTCGTCGCTGTAGCCGCCCTTCACCTCATAGAGGCTGCAGCCACGGTGCAGTCTGTTGATGATGAAGTCGCGGATGCGTTCGTGGTCCTTTGAAATGACGCAGACGCGCTTGCGCTTGTTCAGGCTGGCGGTGAAATAATCCAGGGCCAGGCCGTTCATCCACGTGCCAACGAGGCCGGTGACCACCAGGCGGAAGGGATGGATGGCGAAAGCCGTGCAGCAGATGATCGCCCCGGCGACCGTCACCGAAACGCCGATGTCGAGGTGCAGATACTTGTTGACTATCTTCGCAAGTATGTCGAGGCCGCCCGTGGAGGCGTTGATGCTGAAGAGTATGGTCTGGGAAATGCTGACCACGAGCACGAAGCAGATAAGGTCCAGCAGGGGGTCGCCCATCACCGAGGTCATACCGGGCTCGATAAGCCTCTCGTAAGGAAGTATCTTTCCCCAAAGATCGATCAGCGGACCGAGGATGAGTGCGGTGTAGACCGTCTTGGCGCCGAATTCCTTGCCTATCAGCAACCATGCAAGCAGCAGGAGGATGGCGTTGATGATGGTGATGACCACCGAAACCTTTATCTGGATGCCGGCGAGTCCGAGCACGTTGGAAACGACGATGGAAAGACCGGTGATGGAACCCAGGACCAGTTTGCCGGGGAGCATGAAATAGTACACCGCACCGGCGGCTACCATCATACCCAAAGTCATGATTACCAGATCTTTCCAGAACTTGAACGTGGCCAGATACTTGAGAATGTCTTTCATTGTATTTATTCTGTTTTTGTCTTCGGTTCAGTGCAGGAGTTCACGAGATAGACTATCGAGACATACGGGATGCCCGAATTGGTCTCGAGGCCTATTTCGCACGTGCGGCTGTTTGAATAGCCGACGCTCACGCCCGCTTCTTCCACCTGTGCGCGCAGTTTGCGGAGCGCCCAGGAGTTGAGTTCCGGATGCGTCATTCCCTTGTCGCCGGCAAAGCCGCAGCACCCCACGCCGTCGGGGACGATAACCTTCGTGGAGCAGAGGCCGGCGAGGCCGACGAGCACGTCTCCCAGGCCCATCAGGCGCATGCTGCAGGTCTGGTGGACTGCCACCGGAGTATCGGTGCGATGGAAAACCAGCCGCTCGCGGAGGAACTTCCAGATGAATTCGGCGGGTTCGTAAAGATGCATGCGGGAAATGCCTTTGCGCATGCGGTGGAGGCAGGGGCTCTGGTCGCAGAGAACCGGCCAGCGGCCCTCTTCAGATGCCTTCCAGAGGGCTTCGTCCAGCTCGCGGAGCTTGGCGTCGGCCTCTTTCTGCATGCCCTTGCTCTCCCAGACGGTACCGCAGCAGAGGGAGTCCCGCCCGGGCACGAGTATCACTTCGTATCCGGCCTTGCGCAGGAGGTCCATGGTCTCTTCGGCCAGCGGCCTGCGGTAAGGCGAGGCCTTCGACACTCCCATCATCTGGTTAAGGCAACTGGGGAAATAGACCACCTTCAGGGGGGATTCGGCGACCGGCTGCCCGTCGAGCCTGCGGGAGTTGTACGGAGCCGGTGTGGCCGTAGTCCAGAGTGGCACATTGATGCCGTTGTGCAGGCCCCTGCATATGGCCGACATGGCCTTGGCGCCAAGCACGGCACGCCCGGCTTCCGCCGCCCCAAGGGCAAGGCGGATGCCTGTCTTGGCGGCATGATAGTGGCTTGCCGCCAGGCGCCAGGGAGCCTTTCCCCCGCCCTGACGGCGTATTTCGTGGGTGAGATCAGCAACGTTGATGCCCATGGGGCAGGACATGGAGCAGAGGCCGTCGCCGGCGCAGGTCTGCTCCCCGGGATAAGAGTACTGCCTGCGGAGGAGCGCGAGTGTCTGAGGATCGGAGCCATCAGCTTCAAGGCGCGCAATTTCACGCTGGACGGCTATTCGGGTTCGCGACGACAGGGTGAAACCGCACGACATGCAGTTGACCTCGCAGAAGCCGCATTCGATACATTTGTTGATGCGCAGGTACGCCTGCTCCGTCTCTTCGGGGGCTCCGGGTCCGGGAGCGAGCACCGGCAGGGCCTTGAATCCGCTGATGAAGCAGTCGGGATCGTCGTTGAAAATGACTCCGGGGTTCAGCAGGCCGGCTGGGTCGAACAGGGCCTTCACCCGCTTCATCACGGCGAAGGCCGGGGCGCCCCATTCGTATTCCACGAAGGGGGCCATGTTGCGGCCGGTGCCGTGTTCGGCCTTCAGGGAACCATCGTAGCGTTCCACCACCATGCGGGCGGTGTCGCGTATCATGTCGGCGTAGCGCTGCACCTGCGCCTCGGAATCGAAGGCCTGGTTGATGATGAAGTGAAAGTTGCCGTCGAGCGCGTGCCCGTAAATGCAGGAGTCGTCGTAGCCGTGGCGGTCCAGCAGGTCGGACAGTTCCGCGGTAGCCTCCGGAAGGTCTTCCACATGGAAGGCAATGTCCTCGATCAGGCAGGTGGTTCCCTGCCGGCGCATGCCTCCCACCATGGGGAAGATGCCGGAGCGTATGGCCCAGTAGCGGGCGCACTCCGCCTTGTCGCGGCTGAAGTGAACTCCGGTAACGGTGTCGAAAGGCTTGAGCGCCTCCTCTATGGCAGCGATGTTCGCCAGCAGGGCGGCTTCGGTTTCAGCCTCGGTCTTGGTGAGCACCGCGGTGAGACCTTCGCCGGTGGTGTCGCCCACGGCTGCCAGCGACCTGCGGTCGAGCAGCTCGGCTGCGCACACGGGCAGTCCGCGCATTGCCACCACGGCGCGTGCGGCGTCGCGGATGTCGCGGAAGTATATCATCGCGCTGGCATCGAAGGGGGCCAGAGGCAGGGTCTTCATCGTCACCTCGCTCAGGAAGGCCAGTGTGCCCTCGGAGCCCACCATCAGATGGGCGATGATGTCGAATGGGTCGTCGTGTTCGAGGAACGGGAGTATGTTCAGCCCGGTAACGTTCTTGATGGAGTATTTGCGGCGGATGCGGGCGCTTAGTTCCGCATCGGCCCGGACGTCGTCGCGTATGGCCTCAATCCCGTGCAGGAATGCGGCATGGGTCCGCTTGAATGCCTCCCTGCTGGAGGGGTCGCCGGTATCGAGTATGGTCCCGTCCATCAGAACGATGCGGGCGGACACCAGGGTTTTGTCGGAATTGGCATGCACGCCGCAGGACATGCCGGAGGCGTTGTTGGAAACGATTCCGCCCACCATGCAACTGCCGATGGAAGCGGGATCGGGGCCGAAACGGCGGCCGTAGCGTACCAGGATGCGGTTCACCTGCGCGCCTACGATTCCGGGCTGCAGGGTAACTGTGCCGGCCGCTTCGTCCACGCTCCAGCGCTCCCATTCCTTGCCCGCCACCAGCAGCACCGAGTCGCTGACGCTCTGGCCGCTCAGGCTCGTGCCTGCTGCGCGGAAGGTCACAGGAACGCCGTCGCGGGAGGCACGCGCGAGCACCGCCGACACTTCGTTTTCGTCGGCGGTACGCAGCACCAGCTTGGGAGTGCGTCTGTAAAAACTGGCGTCGGTGCCCCAGGCAAAACGCCTCAGAAGGTCGTCATAGACGCGTTCCTTCGGGATGATGCCGGAAAAATCCATGTCAAGCTATAACCTGTTGCTTGCGCTTCCAGTTCAGGATGGGAAGGAGGAAGGAGACGGTGGCGGCTCCAAGCCAGAACCAGCTCACGTAGGTAAAGTCGTGCACGGTAGCGCCGCTCGCGTTTACGACGGAGTGGCCGTCGAGCAGGATACCGGTGATGACGTTCTGGAGGCCGGCGGCTGCATAGGATGCCATGCCCACGATTCCGAGGGCGGCTCCGGTTGCCTTTCGGGGCACCAGATCCACGGCCATGAGGCCTCCGAGGAAGCTGATGAGCACGCCGATGGCGATTCCGAACAGAACCATGGCAAGGATGTTCACCCACTTGGCAGGTCCGCCGAAGAGGAAGAGCGCCAAAGCTATGGTCTCGAGTATACCGGCCACGAAGGCGGGATACTTCCTGTCGCCCTTGAAGATGACGTCGGACAGCCAGCCGGACACCACGGTACCTATGATGCCGAATACGGGATTCACGCCGATGATGGCGGCGGCGCCGGCCAGGTCGTAGCCTTTGGCCTCCTGCAGGAATATGGTTCCCCATTCGTTGATGGCGTAGCGGCTCATGTACATGAATGCACTCGCAAGGGCGAGGATCCACACGCCGGGGTTCTTGATTACCTGACGCTGCAGGCGCTTGGTGTCCTGACGGGCGGCAAGCTTGGCCTCGGCGGCCGAAGCGTGCATCGAGGCATGCTCTTTCTCATATTCCTCCTCGCTCATTTCGCCGGACAGCACCTCGATGGGCGGAAGTCCGTTGCTCTCGGTGGTGTCGTGCAGGAAGAAGAGGATGAGCGCAACGCCCAGGGCGCCGGCCAGGGAGGCTCCGAAGAAGCCCCACTTCCAGCCGAACGCGGCAACGATGGAGCCCACGAAGATGAATGAAAGGCCTTCTCCGATGTTATGGGATGAACTGAATATGCCGTAATAAGTACCCCTGACCTTGAGCGGGAACCACCTGGAAAGGGCGATGATTGCCGGCGGGGCGCCCATGGACTGGGACCATCCGTTGATTGCCCAGAATATGCAGAAGCATGTGAACAGTACCGTGTTGGCTATCGTTCCGTTCAACGCGCCCACTCCAAGCACGCCCATGATGAGGTTCATGGTGGCGGAGACTATGAGGCCGGTGGCCATGAAGCGCTTGATGTTGGAGCTGTCGGCGAGGAAGCCGTTTATCAGCTTGCCAACCGCATACGACCAGTAAAGGCACGCTCCGATAATACCGAGCTGTGTGGCGTTGAGAAGGCCCGCGTCGATGAGCGGCTGCTTCATGACGCCCATAGACAGGCGGCAGACGTAATACAGGGCATAGCCGAGCGTACCGGCTATGAAGGCCTGAAGACGTTTCTTTTTATAAATCTTGTCAACTTTTTCGGGCGCCACCTTCACTGCGGAAGGCTCGCTTGTACGGAAAAAATCCATAAATCCCATATTCGGACGAGTCATGTGTTAGCAGATACAAATATAACTATTTTTTACTACATTTGTTAAATGAAACGTACACTGCTCTTTTTCGCCGCTGCGCTTGCAGCCGCACTGTCCCTCAACGCACAGAATCCCGTGGCCAGGACAGAGGCCACAGTAGTTTGCGGCAACGCCCGCTTCACTGTCCTTACCGACCGCCTTGTCCGCATGGAGTGGGCCGCGGACGGCAAGTTCGAAGACAGGGCTTCGCTCGCCATAATCAACCGCGACCTCCCCGTGCCCGCGTTCAAGGCGGTGCCCAACGGTGGCGGCGTAACCATCAAGACCGGCAAGCTGACCCTCGCCTACAAGGGCGGACGCTTCGCTCGTGAGAACCTCAGCGTCGCATTCAAGCTGAACGGAAAGAACGTAGTCTGGCATCCCGGCGACGACCCCTCGGGCAACCTGAAAGGCACCACCCGCACGCTGGACGGCTGCGACGGCTTCAAGCGCCTGAGCCACTCTGAGAAAGAGCTGGAGAACGGCATCCTCTCCCGCGACGGATGGGCACTGGTCGACGAGAGCTCCCGTCACCTCTTCGAGAAGGATTCCTCCGACTGGGGCGAGTGGGTCTGCGAGCGCCCCGAGGGCGACAGGATCGACTGGTACATCTTCGCCTACGGGCACGACTATCTAACTGCCCTTCAAGACTTTACAAAAATAGCAGGGGGTATTCCCCTGCCGCCCAGGTACGTCTTCGGCTACTGGTGGAGCCGCTACTGGATCTACACCGACGAGGAGATAATGGAACTCGCCGAAGACATGCGCAGCCGCGACATCCCCGCCGACGTGTTCATCATCGACATGGACTGGCACGAGACCTGGAAGCCCATGGACAAGCGCCTCGGCGCCGATGAGTTCAGGCAGCGCCGCGGATGGACCGGATACACCTGGAACCGCGACCTGATTCCCGATCCCGAAGGCCTCCTGCACAGTCTGCACGCCATGGGGTTCAAGACGGCCCTCAACCTGCATCCCGCATCAGGCATACGCCCTTACGAGGACTGCTACGACCGTTTCGTGAAAGACTATCTGTCCCGCACCTCCGACTACGACGGCCCGAAGGACTATATCTATCCTGAAGGAGGCTATACATACGCCGGCAACAAGGAGCCCACGGGCCAGGAAGGATGGCGCGCCCCGGTGCCTTTCCGTCTGGACCAGCAGGCCTGGGCCGACGCCTACTTCAACTCCGTAATCCATCCGCTGGAGCGCCAGGGAGTGGATTTCTGGTGGCTCGACTGGCAGCAGTGGCGTGAGAGCAAATATGTCAAGAACCTCTCCAACACCTTCTGGTGCAACTTCGCATTCTGGAACGACAAACTGCGCCAGACCCGCTCCCAGGGCCTGAATGCACCCCGTCCGCTCATCTACCACCGCTGGGGCGGCCTGGGCAGCCACCGCTATCAGCTCGGCTTCTCCGGCGACACATACAGCGAGTGGGATGTCCTGAAGTTCCTCCCCTATTTCACCTCCACCGCATCGAACGTGGGCTACGGATACTGGGGACACGACATTGGCGGACACATGCAGCACAAGGAGAAAGACGGGCCCCGCAACTCCGAACTTTACACCCGCTGGATGCAGTTCGGCGTGTTCACGCCCATCTTCAAGACCCACGCAACCCAGAACGCAAACCTGGACTGCCGGATCTGGATCTTCCCCAAGCACTACAAGTATCTGAAAGAGGCCATCAAGCTCCGTTACGCACTGAGCCCATACATCTACGATGCCGCACATCAGGCCACGGAGACCGGCGTTTCAATGTGCCGCCCGCTGTATTACTACTATCCCGAACTTGAAGAGGCTTACAAGTGGAACGAGGAATATTTCTTCGGCGACAACATACTGGCAACGGCCATCACCGAACCCGTCGGCGCCGACGGCAAGTCCTCGCGCAGCGTCTGGCTCCCCAAGGGGAGCGAGTGGTACGACTGCGCCCACGGCAAGCTGCTGAAGGGCGGCAAGGAGTACACGCTGGAATACACCATCGACCAGAATCCCTGGTTCATCCGCGGCGGCGCCGTGATTCCCATGGCAGCCGAAGGCATACGCAACCTGCAGGACCAGAGCAACGAACTTCGCCTCCTTGTGGCTCCGGGCAAGGCGGCATGCAAGATCGTCCATTACGAAGATGACGGCGTCTCACAGGCCTATGTGAAGGATTTCGCCACCACGGCTATCGAGAAGACCGTCTCCGGCCGCAAGACCGTGCTGACCATTGGCGCCCGCCAGGGCAGCTGGGACGGCGCCCCTTCAACCCGCCGCATCAGCGTGGTGCTTGAAGGCGTCGACAAGGCGCCCGCCGGCGTCTCCGTTAACGGCAAGGCCATCGAGGCCTCCGCCATATGCACCGGCGGCGGCAAGTGCGTGGTCATCCTTCCCGAAGCCCCTGCGGCTTCAGTCCAGAAAGTGGAGATAACGCTCTGATATGAAGTTATTCGCCGTCCCTCAACACCCCGAGGGGCGGCGAGCATTTGTTGAGCCATATGATTGCTGCGTTACAATCAATTCTTTCTAATGTTTCATTATGAGGCCTAGTCTTTTAATTGTCATCTTATTGTTTTCTACTGTTTGCCTTTTTGCTCAGGAGCAATCTGATCGATATGAAATCGGTGCTGGATTTGCGCAGTTTTATTTAGGACGGTCAGACGGCGGACTGAACAAAAAGAATGAGATTAGCCTTTATGCTGAATGGCGTCATAATTATAACAGATTCATCAGCCTTGGCACCAAGGTCGATTATAGTGTAGGCCCGGTTTACATATTTGATAGAGAGGATAGTGCATTTGCGCATTATCTCGGAGCATCCGGTGTAGCCACTTTCCATTTGATTCCGAACAAGTATATCACACCGTTTATATGCTTAGGGGCAGGGCCAGCTTTTGGCGTGGAAACGTATCAATCGGCAGGATGCTGTTTTATGGCTCAAGCTAATCTCAGAGCCGGGCTTGAATTGTTCCGCCACCTAAGGATTTCCGTCTCTGGGACTATTTCTTATGATATAGCCCACCCTTCGTTTCCCGGTATCTATATGCCAGCCAGCTTTAGTATCGGTTGGTCTTTCTAATTTTTGCCGCAACTGAGCGGAGCTACCGGAACTACGGAAGGCCGGAGACGGCTGCCGGGCGACTTTGGAAATGCGGAGCATTTTTGTAGCAGGAGCCCGGCGGCCGTGTCCGGCATGACAGAAACCGCCGGCGCTAGCGGTCCTCGGCCTGGTGGCCGGTGCGGTCGACCTGATGATAGAATTGGGTGTAGGGCACGTCGGTGCGTCCTGCACCCTTTTTCATCAGGGCCACGAGATCCTGGAAGTTGGTCTTGTAGATGTCGCGCGGCAGGAGCTTCTTGCTCACGCAGATGCTTGCGGCAAGGCCCACGACCTCGCCCATCATGGCGCAGGTACGCATGACACGTACTGAACCGAGGGCGATGTGGGTGACGCTGATGTCACGCCCCGCCATGAACATGTTGGGGATGTCGGCGCTGTAGAAGCAGCGGTACGGCAGCGCGTACGGGTCGATCGGCGTAAGCTTGCCTATGGACATCCACTCCGCCCCGGGATACTTTCCGGCGTTGCGCGGATCGGGATAATGCTGGTCGATGCGCCAGGTGGTGGTGCAGGTGCCGTCCTCGTAAGGGATGGGGCGGGTGAGGTCCTGTTCGCGGAGTATCAGGTCGCCCACGATGCGGCGGCTCTCGCGCTTGCCGCTCACGTGCGACACCCAGGTAAGGTGCGTGCACTCCCAGTCTTCCTTTTTGGCCAGGCGGTTCTTGCAATAGGAGAAGGTGCTGTAGGCCACGTACATGCCGTAGTCGCGTATCTTTTCGGCGTCGGCGATCTGGTCGTCGTTCATACCCACCTCCCAGTACCAGTTGGCGCGGTGCACGGGTTCCACCGTCTCCTCGTCGAGCTTCAGGCCCCAGTCGAGGCTGTCGGGGAAGGTGCTCGGGGTGTTCCAGTCCTCGCAGTACCACTCGATGCTCACGCCCATGGTGTAGCCGTCGGCCTTCTCAGGGGCCAGGCTCTCGCCGAACTCGCTGCGGGCCTCGCGCCCCATCATGGTGCGGGCACCGGCCATCACGGCCAGGTGGGCGTCGCCGGTGCAGTCGGAGAATACGTATCCGCCTACGCGGATGCGGTCCTGACGGGTGGCTTCAACAGCCTCGACGGCAACGATCTTTCCGTCTTTCATCTCCACCTTGTCGACGGTGTATCCGGCGAACAGGGTGATGTTGGGTTCGGCGGCGATCACGTCCCACTTCTTCCAGTCCTGATAATGATGGGCGCCGCGCGCGTTGCCGTAGCGGTCGGGACCTATTTCGTTAAGTATGTATCCCAGGGACGGGTACGGTGGCATGTTGATCTGGCCGCCCAGGCCCACGCGCACCTCGGAGCTGTTGTTGCCGCCGAGTATGTAGCGGTCCTGGAGCAGGGCCACGCGGGAGCCGTTGCGGGCGGCGGCGATTGCAGCACAGAGGCCCGACATGCCGGCGCCGACGATAACGAAATCGTAGTCGCCCTTGTCGATTACAGGCTCCGGAAGCAGCCGGGCGCGCAGTTCCCTATATGCATCGAGGCCGTCGCCGGGAATCTCGCCGGAGGCGGTCAGCAATATGGCGTCGCACCTGCCGTCCAGGCCGGTGAGGTCGTGGATCGCAATCTCATGCTCTCCCGCAGAGAGTTCGTACTCCCCTCCCTTCTGCCAGTACCAGGCGGCGCGCTCGGCACGGGTGGCGCCGGGACAGCCGATTCCGAATTCGGCGGCGTCGGCGACGCCGTCAAGCTTGACCTGGAAGATGCCGGGAGTCTTGCCCTCGGACCAGAACGCAGTCCAGTTCTTGGTGCGCACCCAGAGGGTGTATTTTGCCGCCTTTTCTATCTTGATTTTGGTGCATGCATCTTTTGCCAGCGGCTCTCCCAAGCCGTGAGCGAGAAGATAGCTCGAGCCCATCTGCAGCACGAACTGCTGCTCAACCGTCCAGTCGCCAAGATCGTCGAAACGCGTGGCGAGAATCATCAGGGAATTAGTCTTGTCCATTATTGTATGAATGCGTATTTTATTATCAGCCAAGCCATTATGCCGGAGGCGGCAAGCTTTATTCCGGTGCTGAGCAGGAAGCCCATGAAGGCTCCGGCGCCGGCTTTGAATGCAGGCCACACGCCTTTATTGTTGACCAGCAGCTCGCCCAGGAAGGCTCCGAGAAGGGAGCCCATTACGATGCCCACGGGAGGGAGCACCATTCCGGCTATCAGTCCGAGAACGGCGCCGGTCGAAGCCGCCTTGTGCCCGCCGGCGACGCGGGTTGCCTCGACGGGAATAACGTAATCGAGAACGGTCACGATCACGGTGACCCCCAGCCATATCAACAGGGTGGTGGCGCTCATGGGATCGGTGGGGTCGCCGCCCTTGTCGGCAAAGTATACGAGAAGCATCCCTATCCAGCTCAGAGGCGGCCCGGGGATGCCCGGGACTATGCTTCCGATTATACCGACTATTGCCAGCAGAATCGCAATAACAATCAAAAGTGTCATACCGCGAAAATAGCAATTATTTTCTTATTTTTGTATGGATTAAGCATCAAAAATGAAACACATCGATTTCTGTACGCAAGCGCCCGTGGCCGGCAGCTACGACGTGGTGGTCTGCGGAGGAGGCCCGGCCGGGTTCATCGCCGCAATCGCCGCCTCACGGAGCGGTGCACGCACGGCCCTGGTGGAGCAGTACGGCTTCCTCGGAGGCATGGCTACCGCCGGCATCGTTGCGCCGCTCAGCGTCTTCACATACAACGGCGAAAAGGTCATCGGCGGCATCCCGTGGGAGTTTTGCGAACGCCTGCAGGAAATGGGCGGCGGACTGATCGAGAAGCCCCTCGGCAACGTGGCGTTCGAGCCCGAATTGTACAAACTGTGCTGCCAGCGTATGGTGCTGGAGGCCGGAGTGGATCTGTACATGCACTCGTACCTCAGCGGATGCACGTGCTCCAACGGGCGGATTGAAGCCGTGTTCATCGACAATAAAAACGGCACCGAGGCGCTTGAAGGCAAGGTTTTCATCGACTGCACCGGAGACGCCGACCTGGCCTGGATGGCGGGAGTTCCGATGCAGCCAGGCGAGGGCAAACCGCTGCAGCCTCTGTCCACCTATTTCGTTCTCAGCGGAGTTGACACTTCGACTCCACGTCTGCAGACTGCGATGCATCATAACCGCCAGGGCGTCAACTGCCACTGCGAGGAGATACGCGCCGAACTGCTGGCGCACCAGGAGGAATGGGGCATCCCCGAGTTCGGAGGCCCCTGGTTCTGCACCACCCTGCAACCGGGAGTTGTGACGGTGAACATGACGCGCACCGCCGCCGACGCCACCGACAACCGCGACTACTCCCGGGCCGAATGCGAGTTGCGCGAGCAGGTGTTCAAGATGGCCCGAGTGCTGAAGGAGCACTTCCCCGAGTTCCGGAACAGCTACGTGAGCGCCGTGGCCGTGCAGGCGGGCATTCGCGAAACCCGCCGTATCCTGGGCGCCCACACCATCAGCGCCGATGAGTACGTGAATGCTTTCAAGTACCCCGACAGCGTCTCACGCGGCGCGCATCCCATAGACATACATGTCGCCCACGGAGCCTCGCAGAACGTGACGTTCCTGAGGACACCGGCTTACGTGCCCTACCGCGCGCTGTACGCCCCCGGCTTCGGCAACCTGCTGGCGGCGGGGCGCTGCATCTCTGCCGACAAGACGGCGTTCGCATCGCTCCGCGTGCAGGCCTCCTGCATGGGCACAGGGCAGGCCGCCGGAGTCGCCGCCGCCCTCGCTTCAGCCTCCGGAGTGCCGGTCGACGCCGTGGACGTCCCGGCGCTCGTCGCCCGCCTGCTGGAGCTCGGCGCCGTACTGGACTCACCCGAAAACGTAAACGCCTAGCGCTCAGCCACGTACCTTCGCACCTCTGGGATTATTTCCCGGAGGTCTAAACATAAAACGCTGATTGACAACGATATGCAATATATGACAAAACGACTGATTTACGTACTGCTACTGACTGTAGTGATGATACCGACCCCGGCACAGGCAAAGAAGTGCCTGCCGAAAGGCTGCACGGTATGGGGGCAGGTTCTTAGGGACGGCGCGCCGGCGCAGGGCGTGATCGTTTCCGACGGCGCCATCCTCACCGCCACCGACAAGAAGGGCTTCTACTACCTGAGCTCGGAGAAGCGCGAGGGCAGCGTATTCGTAAGCATCCCCTCGGGCACCGAAGTGGAGACAACCTGGGGCATGCCGCACTTCTGGCAGAGGCTCACGGAGCCGAATGGCACCGCCGAGCGCCACGACTTCGCCCTGAAATCCGTCGATAACGATAACTACACGCTCATCACCATCTCCGACATCCACCTGGCCAACCTCTTCGACGACGAACGCCAGTTCAACGAGAGCTTCATGCCCCGCTTCCGGGAGGAGGTGGCCAAGGCCGAAAAGCACGGCCCGGTGTACTGTCTCAACTGCGGCGACAGCTCCTACGACCGCTACTGGTATGAGTACGGCTACTCCATCGACTGCTTCCCCAAGACGCTGGCCGACTGCGAGTTCCCCGTTCCGATGTTCCATGTGATGGGCAACCACGACAACGACGGAGGCATCCCGCGCGAAGGCGACATCGACTTCAACGCCGCCGAGCGCTACCGCCGCAGCATGGGGCCCACCCACTACTCCTTCAACCTGGGGCGCGAGCACTACATTGTGCTGGACAACATCGTGTACCTGAACAGCGAAGGGCGCATCGACAGCTACGAGGGCATCACCGGCAAGCGCGACCACGACCATTACGTAACTCCGGAGCAGCTGGAATGGATGAAGCTGGACCTGGCCACGATTAAAGATAAAAATGCCCCACTCATAGTGGCCTTCCACAGTCCCATGATGCGATACAAGGGCGGATTCACCGGCAGCCCCATCATCCAGCACTTCCAGGACAAAGACGGCCGCGAGGAGCAGCTGTTCAACGAGTTCACGGCGCTGTTCCAGGACTATCCCGACGTACATTTCATCTCCGGTCATTCGCACCAGAACATGCTCTGCTACGGCGCGGACGACACCTCCAAATACCCCTATATCGCCAACATCGTCGAGCACAACGTCTCCGGCGTCTGCGGATGCTGGTGGCAGACGGCGGCCCACGGAGGCCTCACCCTCGCTCCCGACGGCGGACCTGCCGGCTTCGAGGTCTTCCCCTTCAGCGGCACGCAGATGGAATGGTACTTCGTATCCATCGACGACGGCGCGGAGCAGCAGTTCAGGGTGTTCGACATGAACGCGGTGCGCGACTTCTACCGGAACGACGGCGCCATGAAGGCGATGATGAAGCACTTCGACAGGCGCACCGACTACGCCAGGATCGAAGACAACCTGCTGCTCATCAACGTCTGGGCCTGGGAGAGCAAATGGAAGATCAGCGTAACCGAAGACGGCAGGGAACTGGAAGTGAAGCACAAAAAATCCGAGAATCCCCAGTTTACCCTGGACTACTACCTGCCCAAGTCGGGCTGGGACGACAATTCCAAGAACCGCTGGCCGGAGAAGTATAACGAGCCGGGAGTAAAACCTCACTATTTCTGGGCAAAGGCATCCTCGCCCACCAGCACCGTAACCGTCAAGGTTACAGACAGTTTCGGGCACGAGTACGTACAGGTCGTCGAGCGGCCCAAGCCTTTCGGCAAACTGATGCGATAGTCTATGGGAACCCTGGACCTGACAGTCATTGTCCTGTATTTCGCCGGCTTGGTTGCGGTGAGCCTCATCATGAGCCACCGCATCAAAAACTCCGAAGACATGTTCATCGCCGGGCGCAACTCGTCGTGGTGGCTCTCCGGAGTGTCGTCGTACATGACCATCTTCTCCGCAAGCACCTTCGTGGTATGGGGCGGAGTGGCGTACAAGTCGGGCATAGTGGCGGTGATGGTGGCTATCATGCTGGGATTCTCGTCGCTGATCGTAAGCCGATGGATATCGGGACGCTGGCGCAGGCTGAAGATCAAATCGCCCGGGGAGTACCTTACGGTGCGGTTCGGGCATGGGACGCTGCGGTTCTATACGTTCGCGGGTATCATCGGTCGCGGCATCCATACCGCAGTGGCGCTGTATGCGGTGGCGGTGGTCACCTGCGCCCTGATCCAGGTTCCGGAGGGCAGCGTCTTTGCTTCCACCGGGCTGCCGGGAGATTCCGCTCCGGGGTGCCTCAGCATCTGGTGGGCACTCGCCATTCTGGGAGGCATCACGCTACTTTATACGGTCGCCGGTGGCTTCCTGGCAGTGTTGATGACCGATTTCATCCAGTTCGGCGTGCTGCTGAGCGTAGTGGTGTTCATGGTGCCGCTGTCGCTGCATGCCACCGGCGGAATCGGGAGCTTCATTGAGAAGGCCGGGGCCATTCCGGGCTTCTTCTCCCCCACTTCGCCCACCTACGGATGGATATGGCTGGTGCTGTGGATGTGCCTGCACGTGGCGATGATCGGCGGCGACTGGCCATTCGTACAGCGCTACATCAGCGTACCTACGGTGAAGGACGCCCGCAAGAGCACGGCGCTGATCGGCGTGCTGTACCTCCTCACCCCGCTGATCTGGTACCTTCCGACGATGGCCTACCGCACGCTGGTGCCGGGGCCGGGAATGGACGTCGACCCCGTTGCCATGACGCGCCTGGGCGAAGGGGCGTACGTGAACATGGGCAAGACGGTGCTGATGGCGGGCATGGTGGGGATGATGCTGGCGGCGATGCTGTCGGCCACCCTGAGCAACGTGTCCGGCACGCTCAACGTGTACGCGAACGTTTACACTTATGAAATATGGGGGCGGCGGAAGCGGAACGCCGGGGCCGGCGAGCGCGAACGGATACGCGCCGGGCGGCTGTTTACGCTGGTATTCGGCCTGATAATCATAGGCATAGCCATGCTGGTACCGCTTGCCGGAGGCGCCGAGAAGGTGGTGGTGACGGTGATTACCATGGTGCTGTGTCCGCTCTATATCCCCTCCATCTGGGGCCTGTTCTCCAAGCGCCTCGACGGCAACCGGCTGGTGCTGGCAATGCTCATCAGCTGGGTGATAGGATTCACGGCGAAGTTTAGGATTCCAGCAGATGTGCTGAGCCCGAGTCTTATCGAGTCTCTGGCCGGCTGCGTGGTACCGGTGACGATTCTGGGAATCATGGAACTCTGGTGCCGCGCCCGCGGAATACGTTCAGACGGCTACGCCGCCCTTGAGGAGCACGTCGATCCGGAGGCCGAAACGGAACCCGGCCCCGAGGCCAGGGCCGCCGGCCGCCGCTATTCGCAAATGGCGCTCAGCTGCTTCTGCATCACTCTTGCCGCCATCGCAGTCCTGCTTGTCGCCCTGCTCATCGCCGGCGACCCCAAAACGCTGGCCGTCAAGGGAACAGTCATTGCATTCATAATTGCAATTGCCATTATATCAGGAACTTATTGTATTTATAGATTCATTAAACGATGATATCGTCTGCCAGACTCTGCCCCTCGGAGATGTAGCCACCCTCGGCTCATAAGAGGGAGGGGCCCACAGGATGTTGGCAGGGCGGAACGGAGCTTGCTCCAGAACGAACGGACAACATACTGTGGGAGGGGTCGCGAAGCGACGCTCCGAGGGGTAGAGTCTGGCAGACGGAAAAAGGAAAAATGAGAACGATAGTATCTATTTTGCTGCTGGCAGGCAGCGTGACGGCGGCGGCCCAGAGTTTCGGGGGCCTGCAGATGGAGCCGGAGTGCTCGGTGTTTATCGTCAAGCAGGGGCGCGGAAGGCCGCAGCAGGGGCTGGAGATGAGCGGGCGCTACATCTTCTCGCTGGAAGACGGCGGACACGTGAACGTGTACGACTTCAAGAAGGCGGACGGAGTTCCCGTCGGCGGCTTCGAGCTGGCCTCGTCGTGCCCCGACAACCATGCCAACAACGCCGAGTTCGGAATCGAGAAGAAGCGCGGGGCCTCTTTCCCGCTGATGTACATCTCCAACGGCAAGGTGGGCAGCGACATCGAGTGGACCTGTTTCGTGGAGAGCATCAAGCGCTGCGGGAAGAAGTTCAGCAGCGAGCTGGCGCAGACCATCAAGCTGGATATCAGCGGCTTTGCCGAGCGCGGATACGAGCCAATATTCGGTGCACCCAGCTGGCTGATCGATCGCGAGCGCAAGGCTCTATGGGTGTTCTCGGCGCACCAGCGCACCACTCCCAAGGTTACGCTGCGCGCGGAGGACAACTTCTACATCGCCTACCGCTTCCGCATTCCGGCGCTCTCCGAAGGGCCGGAGGTAACGCTCACCGTCGACGACCTCCTGCAGCAGGTAATCTTCCCTTACGAGACCTGGTTCACCCAGGCCGGATGCATGCAGGACGGCAAGATCTTCTATTGCTTCGGAGTAGGCAAGATAGACCCCGAAAACCGCCCCTCACGCATCCGTGTGTATGATACGGACAGCGGAACCATCATCGCCAAATACAACCTCAACGAGGAAGTTCCGTATGAGATGGAGGACCTGGTTATACGCGACGGATGGATATACGTAAACACCAATACAAGTCCGAGGCGCGGGCAGGGTGATCCGATTATTTACAAACTTTCCATGCCGCGATAAAAAAGTTTTGCGGTCTCGAAATTAATTTCTACCTTTGCAGTCCCTATGCCGTGAAGTCGGCTTAGGTTTGAGTTTGGTGGGTTCGTATAACGGCTAGTACTCAAGATTTTCATTCTTGCAATAGGAGTTCGATTCTCCTACCCACTACCAAAAAAAATATTAAAAAATAAATACAATGGCAAACACAGCTTCAGCTAAGAAAGCCGATCGCCAGAGCGAAAGGCACCGCCTGCATAACAGGTATTATGCACGCACCACACGTAATGCAATCCGCGATATCCGCAACACCACC
>JAEELG010000045.1 GCA_016288775.1 Bacteroidales bacterium
TTGATCTACCACATTTTTGATTCCCTCAAAGAACAGAAAAAGAAGGTAGAACTTTTCTACGTTGACATATATGCTACTTCTTGCGTAGAAGACTTCATAGCCGTTTTGGCGGAAGCCGTGTCCAAGGAGTTGAAAAAGGATCAACTGGCCAAGTCTTTTTTCCAGAAACTTGGCCGTATCCGGCCGGTTATCAGCCAGGATGCATTGAGCGGCGATCCCCAGTTCGTGAAGTACCTGATTGAGAACTACGGCTAATACCAGTCGTGTTTTTCGTTGCGGTTGAGCGATGCAATCCTGTTCATCTCGTCATCGGTCAGTTCAAAATCGAAGATGTCATGATTCTCGGCGATATGGGCGGGATTGCTGGAACCCGGTATGGCGACGACATTCCGCTGCCAGTGCCAGCGCAGGATCACTTGCACAATTGACTTGCCGTGGGCTTTTGCAATATCGGCAAGTACAGGATCCTTAAGCAGTTCATCCTGAAAGCCACGGCCTCCGAGCGGATACCACGCCTGCACGACGATATCGTTTTTGTGAATGAAGTCCACGACCTCCGTGTCCTGGTAATATGGATGAATCTCATTCTGCACCAGGACAGGCTTGACGTTTACCCGGGGCAGGAACTCGGACAATTCCTTGACATAAAAGCAGGAAATTCCCAGGGATTTAATCTTCCCCTCCGCCTGATACTTTTCCATCGCCTTGTAGGCTTTCACATCGTTTGTCCCGGGATGATGCAGGAGCATGATGTCTATATAGCCGATGTCCAGCTTGGAAAGCGCCTGCTCGATGGCTTCCTCTGGATGCTCGTATTGCGTCCCAGGATAGATTTTGGTGATTACCGTAATGTCTTCCCGCTTGCAGATACCATCAGCAACAGCTTGCCGGACAGCCTGCCCGACTTCCTTTTCATTGCCGTACATATAGGCCGTGTCTATGAGCCGGACTCCGCTTTTCAGGGCCGAATACACGGAATTGAAGCATGTCTGTCCATGCAGGGAATAGGTGCCGATTCCGGCCGTCGGCAGGGTCAGGCCATTGTTCATGACAAGGGTGGGAGCTAATTTGGTAGAAGGATTCTGAGAAGACGGATTCTGTTCGATGGAGGAGTTTTCCTGATTGTCCAGGCCGGAGAGTTGTTCGGAACCGGCACACCCGGTCTGAGACAACAGACCGGACAGCAGGACAAATAATAGTAAGGGACATTTCATATTCATGCTTTCTTCTCCCCGAATGGATTGAGGTCTACGTAGTACTCCATTGGCTGAAAGTCCTGCGCATGCATGGCAATGCATAGGAAAAGGGTGGCGAAAATGGCTCCGTATTGTTTCTTCATTTTCATTCCATTTTATTGCTTGCTCTGTTGGAACAGCCAGTCGCGGATGGCTGCAATCTTGTAGCCGTAGTCAAAGGAGCCCATGTGTTCCATGCCTTGACCTGACTCCGGAAGGACGCTGCCGGTTTCCCACTTGATGAAGTTGATGTTCCCGTCACGGGCAATCAGCTCCTCGGCCAGCCGCTCCTGCTGCTCGGCGGGGAGTTTGGCGCTCCAGGAGGCGGATTCTATGCGGGCATCGTTCTCCCTCAGTACCTTTGTCAGGTCCTGCATACCGCCCGATGCTTTCTGGTCGCCGCCGGCAACGATGTAGAAGAAATGCTTCTTGCCGAAGTCTTGCATCTTCGAGGTGTCCCACTGGCTGCTGACGAAGAGCGAGGCGGCGAAGAGGTCGGGATGCGTAATGTTGAAGTAGAACGACATCATTCCGCCCATCGACTGGCCGGTTGTATATAATCGGTTGGTATCGACGTTGTAATCCTTGCAGACCTTTTCGAGCAGACGGATGGTCATTTCCACCTCATCGGTGGTGCTCCAGTCGTCCTGCACGGCCCAGTCGGTGTATTGCGGCACCAGCACGAACGAGGGATGCTTCTGCTGGTCACGGTCGGAGGCGAACTCCAGTGCGCCGTAGCCCTGCGCGAGCGGAGCCGTCACATCCTTGCCGACAGTGCTGGCATCGGCCATGAAGAGCACAAGCGGATAACTAGCCGTTCCATCGTAGCCTTCGGGTACGAGCAGATTGTATTCCATCGTCTTGCCCGTCTGGGAGTCGCTGAATGTAAAATGTTTGAACTTGCCCAGGGTCTCTTTTTTCAATGCCACGAAAACACTGTCAGACTCCTTGTTCATTTCCATGTGGCTTCCCTGGCGAGGGCCGCGTACACCGCCCCTTCTTTGGCCGCAGGCGGTAAAGCAAACGAGCGTTACTGCCATCAAAAACATTGCTTTTCTCATATTCTTTTCCGGAGTGTTTCGTGCAGGGCACTGGTCTCTGCCAAGACCGTTTAAAATGAATGGTAAGTTGTTACCAACGTATTGCAAGTTCCGTTCCTTTTGTTACATAATCAGCGGCCGGGCAATGCGGTCAAACTCGTCCACAGGGATGGGCCGGAAACTACGGACAAGCGCGATGACTTCCACTTGCCGGTTCAAAGCGTATGTGCAGTCTTCAAGGCGGATGGTGACGTCACAGAAATCTTCATAGCTCCATTTCTGCTCGACGATGGTATGTCCGTCACTAAGTCTGTCGGAAATCCGATAAAAGTTATGAAGACTGACGTGCCAGTCCTTGAAGGCAATCTTCTCCACATAAAACATCTCTCCGTCCCGACTGACCATCTCGCTTTTCAAGAGTTTACCCTCCTGCATGATTCTTTTGGGCCTATTCAGTCTTTTGCCTACAATGATGGCGATGGCCGCAATAATAGCCACAATCAATAAAACTGACAAAAGCCTGCACATACAAAAGAATCCCGATTATTCTTGCTGCGAAGTTAATCAATTTCCACGAGACGGCTTGCCGGCGGCGAGGCAGAAAAGACAGACGAGCAGGGCAAAGACAGTTCCAACCCCGAATCTCTGCCAACGGGCTGCGACTGTGCTATCCGAGCTGATCGATGCAATGGATAACACTTCAAAGGCTTGGTTATCTTTTAGATTTTGTTTTGGAAGAAAAGGACAAGGCCGATGAATTGTACGGCCTGCTAAAGGCCGCCTGTTCTAATATGAAAAAGGTCTTGCTAAGCAATTCAGCAATGGTTAATAACGACGCTGAATCCAACAGGTGGTATGTGAACGGCAATATTGAAATAGAGATTGACGAATTATGATAGACAGAGCATCCATAATGGCCTGGAACGAACGGGCACCCTGGACTGAGCCTGCGATGGTGGAGCAGGATTTGATTATCTGCAGAGCGCTGGTTTGTATCTTCAGCGATGATTTTCTGGCTGAAAATCTTGCCTTCCGTGGAGGAACAGCCTTGCATAAACTGTATCTCCAGCCTCAGGTCCGTTATAGTGAGGATATAGACCTTGTGCAGATTCACCCCGGACCCATCAAGCCCATCATGTTCCGGTTGGGAGAGGTGCTTTCCTGGATGCCTGACAAGGTGACCAAGCAGAAGCGTTACAACAATACGCTGCTCTTCAGGATGGAATCCGAAGTCCCTCCAGTGCAGCCAATTCGGCTGAAA
>JAEELG010000046.1 GCA_016288775.1 Bacteroidales bacterium
AGGTACGACTACCCGCTGCGCAAGTGCTGGACCACCACTACCGCTTCCGGCGGCTGGCGCGACCGCGGGGTAAGCGTTTCGCTGAGCGCCAAGTATCCCTTCGGTCCCGAGGGAAATACGCGTCTGCAGCTGGCGTGCACGGTGCTGGAGGCCGAACTCGCCCGCGAAATGGCGCCCAGGGGCGTTTATTTCAGCGTGCGGGCTCACGCCGACCTGCTGCCCGCCGAACGCATGACGGTGTACATAAACTGCAACGCCTGCCCGTTCGTTTCCGGGCTGCCCGCCGGAGTGAAGCCGGTGCCGCCGACAGAAATGCTGCAGGCCGTGCGCAAGGTGGTCAACTCGTTGGCAGTCAATGGCGTAGACGAAGCCCTGCTGGCCGACTGCAAGACCATGCTGACCGACATCAACCGGGCTGTGGATATGAATCAGGCGGCGCTTCTGAGGGCCGCCCTGGACCGCGCGTCGCTGGGACGCGACATGCGGAGCGGCTACAAAGAGCGCATCAAGGCCGTGAAGGCGTCGGACCTGTGCGAACTGTTCGCAGCGCTGAGCGACTGCAACTGCGAGTTCGTGGTGGAATGAGCGGCCAGTTCGGAACCATAATCCAGATAGGCGACATCCTCGTGTCGGAGGATGTGGTGCTGGAGTACTTTTCCTGCGATTATGCTGCCTGCAAGGGCGCCTGCTGCATAGTAGGCGACGCCGGGGCGCCTCTGCTCGAGTCAGAGCTGCCCGGGCTGGAGAAGGATTATCCCTCGTTCTGCTCTCAGATGCAGGAGGCCGGACGCGAGGCGGTGGCGCTTAACGGTTTCTTCGAAATCGACCGCGACGGCGAACTGGTGACGCCGCTGGTCTGCGGCTCCGGGGTCTGCGCTTTCGCGTGTTTCGGGGAGGACGGCGGCTGCATGTGCGCGATTGAGAAGTGCGGATGCACCAAGCCGCAGTCCTGCTCGCTTTATCCCATTCGCGTGACGCGCTTCAAAGGCGGCGGCATGGCGCTGAACCTGCACCGCTGGGATATCTGCAAGCACGCCTTCGAGAAAGGCGCCCGCGAAGGCGTCCGCGCCTACCAGTTCCTCCGCCGCCCCCTCATCTCCGCCTTCGGCCCCGACTTCTACGACGCCCTCTGCGCCGCCGCCGAGCACATCCTCTAGCTTGTGATAGTCCGCGGGGGGGGCGTGAACGTTGGGAGCCTCGGTTGTGGGCTGTCCAGTGCCGTCGCAGCAGGCGATTCCCTTGTCATACAGCGTCGATGGCGCATTGAGCTTGAGTGAGCCGTTGCCCTGGAACACAACCTCTCCGACGGCCGTGAGGCCTACGGAAGGAACATCACCTTGCTGTAGAACTCCTTGCGGGCGAGGATCATGTCGAAGGCCTGCTTGTAGTCGGCCAGGGCAAAGCGGTGGCTGATGAGCGGGCGGACGTCGACGATATGCTTGGAGATGGCGTCCAGGGCGGTGCGCCAGTCGTTGTGGGCGTCGTTGTAGCTGCTGTTCCAGGTACCGCGGATGGTGAGCTGCTTGCGGAGCAACTGGCTGTAGGTGCCCTGGGTGAGGGTCATGTCGCCGAAGGGATTGCCCATGCTCACCACGTGCCCGAAACTCTTCACGCTCTTGATGCAGCTCTCCCAGGTCTGGGTGGCACCCGCGCCCTCGATGCAGGCGTCGGCGCCGCGTCCGCCAGTGGCGGCGTGAATGTACTCCGAAGCGTCGCTCTGGGCGCTGTTGAAGGCGTCGAACCCGAGCTTTGCTGCGAACTTCACCTTGTTTGGATCGATGTCGCACAGAATCACGTGCGCCGCACCGGAGGCCTTTGCCCACAGACCCAGCATCGCTCCGATGGGGCCGGCTCCGAAGATTGCAACGGTGTCGCCCACCTTGATGTCGGCCAGCCCGATGGCGTGGAGCGCCACCGCCGCCGGCTCACACATCGCGGCCTCCTCGAAGCTTATGCCCTCGAAGGGCACGAGGTTCCATTCCTTGACGGCGATATATTCGGCGTACGCCCCGTCGCGACGGGAGCCGTAGTAGTCGTAGTCACTGCACTGGGCATACTCGCCCACCTGGCAGGAAGCGCATTTGCGGCAGGGGAGCAGCGGAAAAACGGCGGCCTTTTTCCCTACCAGTTCGGGCTTGTCGGTTTCGACGATTTCGCCGGAGAATTCGTGTCCGGGTATGGTGGGGAAATGATACGTTCCTTTCTTGAAAATTCGGGGAATATCGCTGCCGCAGATGCCGCAGGCCTTGACTTTCAACAACACTTCGCCTTCCTGTCTCACAGGATCGGGGACTTCTTCGTAGCGGAGGTCTCCCACGGCGTGGAGATTCAATGCTTTCATACCGCTAATTTAGCAAACATTTTTTATTTTTGCGGTCGGTATGAAGCACATTTTGACCGACCGCAAGCTCAATCGCGAGATTCTCCGGCTTTCACTGCCGAGTATACTCGCAAATCTTACGGTGCCGCTCGTCGGAATGGTCGACACCGCACTGGCCGGGCATCTGGTCGACGCAGGCGGCGGATCGGCGGTGTTCATCGGGGGCATCTCGGTGGGCTCCATGATGCTTAATCTGCTTTACTGGAATTTCGGATTCCTGCGCACCGGCACCGGAGGGCTCACGGCCCAGGCTTACGGGCGCGGGGAACCGCGGGAGTGCGCCCGAATCTTCGTTCGTGGGGTCCTTCTCGCCCTCGGACTTGCGCTCCTTATCCTGCTGCTGCAGAGGCCTTTGGCCTCGCTCGGCATGCTGCTGGTGAGCTCAAGTCCGCGGGTGTGCGAACTGGCGCTCCGATACTTCTTTATACGTATCTGGGCGGCGCCAGCAACCGTGGGGCTGATGGTCTTCCGCGGGTGGTTCGTGGGCATGCAGGACTCCGTCAGTTCGATGTGGACCGACCTGGTCGTAAACTTCGTGAACATCGCCGCTTCGGTGCTGCTGACTTTCGGCTGCCTGGGCTGGAGCGGTCTGGGCTTCGACGGAATCGCCGCCGGAACGGTGGTGGCGCAGTACTCGGGCCTGCTCTATGTGGCGCTGGTGTGCCTGATCAAGTACCGCCGGGTGTTTGCGGGCGTTGGGCGCGGCGACGTGGACGAGGTGCTCCGGGCCGAACGGATGCTGCCGTTCCTGAAGATGAACGGGCACCTGCTGGGCCGCTCGCTGTGCATGACCGCCATCTACATGGGATACACCATCATCGCCTCCGGCTTCGGCGACGTGCTGCTGGCGTGCTC
>JAEELG010000047.1 GCA_016288775.1 Bacteroidales bacterium
CAACTACCTGAAGCAGCTCATCACCAAGTACCCGATCGACTCCATCGAGGACGGCCTCTCCGAGGAAGACTGGGAAGGCTGGGTGAAGCTCACCAAGGCCATCGGCGACCGCTGCCAGCTCGTGGGTGACGACCTCTTTGTGACCAACGTGAAGTACCTCCAGAAGGGTATCGAGATGTGTGCAGGCAACTCCATCCTCATCAAGGTCAACCAGATCGGTTCTCTCACCGAGACCCTCGACGCCATCGAGATGGCTCACTGTCACGGCTACACCACCGTCACCAGCCACCGTTCCGGCGAGACTGAGGACACCACCATCGCCGACATCGCCGTCGCTACCAACAGCGGCCAGATCAAGACCGGTTCACTCAGCCGTACCGACCGTATCTGCAAGTACAACCGCCTCATGAAGATCGAGATGGAGCTTGGAGATACCTGCCAGTATGGATACAAGAAACTCCGCTAGTTTCCTGAAACCATAGATAAAAAACGGACGGAATTGATTTCCGTCCGTTTTTGTTATAAGTCCATCACGTATTGCAGTTGCGGGGAAGCTATCATCATCTGGGGATTGGTGCCCGGGACGCCCTGGGGGACTGGCTGGCCGAGCAGACCGAATAGCCAGTTCCAGTAGTCCGGCATCTCGCCGTCCCTGTTCTTGAAGTTCATGGGTACGGAGTCGAAGATGTGGCTCCCGTCGCGGTTGAGGTAGCAGTCGAAAACCACTTCGGTGCAGTAGTGGCGGCCGTTTCCGGGCAGGAAGTACACGTCGTATTCCTCGCCCAGCAGGGCCTTGCACTGCTCGACATGGCGTGCGGCGTCGCCGTTGTCCTTCAGGCGCATCACCTTGAAGGTCGCACGCCCGCCGTCGTTCAGGGTGAAGTCCTTGAAAAGCGTGTCCAGGGGGTGCCTGTCGATACCGCGGGCCAGCGTGGCGTCGATAACCCATACCGCGCCGAGGCTGTCGACCTCCAGCACCGCGGTGTGGATATAGTTGATTTCGTCGCTGCCTCCGGTGGCGTCGGCAATGGCCTGGGCCATGTTGTCGGCCTGATAGTCCATCGGAATGCCTATGAACAGCAGGTCGCCGGTCTGGATCTGCTGCCTGTCCTGTGTGTTGCGGCACGATGCCAACAATGCTGCAAGCATAGCTGCCGCTGCGATAATATTTTTCATAATAAATCTACTGTGTATATTTCCGCTTTGCCGTCGAACGAGAAGCTGACGCAGAGCCGGTCGTGCCAGAAGAAGACGGCCTCGGGTTCGTAAGGGAGCCCGTGGTCGTTGAACAGCACCTCGCGCTCCAGGGTGCCGCTCGCCATGTCGACGACGCGCAGCCAGGCCTCGCGTTTCACGCCCACCACCTGGTAGAACTTGCCGTCGCGCATGCAGTAAGCCTGGTCGGTGACCTTCTTGCGCTTGATATCGAAGCGCCTCAGGGGCTCCCCGAGCTCCACGGTGCTGCCTATGCGGAACGCCGGAAGGTCGAATTGAAGGAAGACCGTACGCTTCTTGTCGGCGGAGTAGCCCTCAATCCACATGTGCCGCCCGTCCACGTCCGGGATGGCGTGCGGGAAAAGTATGCCCAGGCTGTCGGGAGAGGGCATTTCGATGGTCTGGAGTATATCGAAGGTGAAGTCGTTGCCCGCGCGACGCACGCGATACACGTGTATTTTATAGTAGTCGTTTCCGGCGTAGTTCTCCGATGCGTAGAGCAGCGGGAAGCGGTCGAACAGGCAGGCCTTGCGTCTGGCGAAGGTGATGCTGGAATTGTGGAAGCTCTGGTTGAACCCCAGGTCAGTGAACGCCAGCGTCGTGCCTGTGCGGAGGTCCGCCACCGATACGCCGTGGCAATCGGTCTCGGGCTCCTGGTTCTGGGAATGGAACTGGAAGAACAGGTCGCCGCAGCAGTCGCCGTCGTTGGGCAGCCTGCGGTCAATGGTGCAGATATGCGTAGTGGCTATCTCCTGCGCGTGTAGAGTCGCTCCCAGCAGCAGCGCCGCCGCAATTGTCAGCAAGCGTTTCATTTCATATAATTGCTGAAGAACTCCCATATCGTTTCCGGGACGTCCATATCGGCGGAGCCGTTCCTGTGAACGCCGTCGATGATCTCGTACAGGCGCACCTCGGTGCCGTCGGTGCCGTCGAGGTAGCGGTGGCGGATTACGGTGTGGCTCTCCGGCTTGTGCAGGGGCAGCGTGTCGCAGACCTCGTGGGTGCAGCTGTTCACGCTGATCATGCGTCCGACTGCGTGAGGCACGGCGATGTATTCGCCCCATCCGTCATGGTTGTCGGGGTCGCCTTCCCAGTGGGAGGTCTTGTCGGCGGTGCCGTGGACTTCGATGAAGGGAACGGGGCCGCGGGGTTTGACGTCGCGGTAAATCCACTCCATCGTGAGGCCCGCCAGCGAAACGATGGCCGCGAAGCGCTCGGGATGCTTGTACGCCAAAAGGTAGCACATTTCGCCGCCGTTGGACATGCCGCTGAAGCAGGTGTTGGCCTTGTTCAGCTTGTACTCCCGCTGGAGCTTGCGCTGCAGGGCGAGGATGAAGGCCACGTCGTCCACCTTCCAGCCTTCCTGGGAGGGGTAGCCTACGTTCCAGCCGGTTTTGCCCTTGCCGGGGTCCTTAAGGCCCTGGGGGTAGCAGAGCACGAACCCGTGCTTGCGGGCGCAGTCGATCATGGCGGGGAAGTAGCCGTCGGCCTTGCCGCCGTAGCCGTGGCAGATGAAAACCAGGGGGCGCTGGGCGCAGAGCGAATCGGGTACGTAGAGCCAGTATTCGCGCTCGTTGCCCTGGAACCGCATGGTGTGACGGACGGTCTGCGCCTGAACGGCGCCTGCTGTCAGCAGCAAGGCTGCTGCAAAAATGATGATTCGTTTCATTGTTGTATCGGTTCGTTCTGAGAGGGCATGGGTACTGGACCCCTTTTCCCTAAGTTTTATGGGGTCCAGTACCCATGCCCTCTCAGAACGTTGCTTATCTGCCAGAGAACGACTCCTACGCTGACGGAGACGTTCAGGGAATGCTTGGTGCCGTACTGCGGGATGACGAGGGCGCCGTCGGAGGCGTCTACCACCTCCTGCTGCACTCCGTCCACTTCGTTGCCGAACACCAGCGCGTATCGGGCGCCCTGCTGCGGCTCGAACTCCTGCAGGGGGACGGCCTTCTCCGTCTGCTCCACGCTCAGCACCGTCCATCCCTGCTCCTTCAGTTCGCGTACGAGTGCGGCGGTGTCGGCCCGGTGCTCCCAGGGTACGCTGTCCTCGGCTCCTAGCGCCGATTTGTGGATTTCGGCCGACGGGGGAACTGCGCAGATGCCGCAGAGCCAGACTTTGTCGGCCTTGAATGCGTCGGCGGTGCGGAATGCGCTGCCGACGTTGTGCGCGCTTCGTATATTGTCGAGTATCAGGGCGATACCCGATTCGGGAAGCTCCCGGTAGCGTTCGGGGCTCACGCGCCCAAGCTCGATATTCAAAAGTTTCCTGTCGCGCATTTGCACAAAGATACAAAAATTCTTACATTTGAAGGTTAATTATAAACGTATGAAACAGGATATCCAGGTATTTGAATTGATTAAGAAGGAGTTCGACCGCCAGAAGGGCGGGCTCGAGCTGATTGCGTCCGAGAACTATGTTTCCGACGACGTCCTCCGTGCAATGGGTTCTATCTGCACCAACAAATACGCCGAGGGCTACCCGGGCAAGCGCTACTACGGCGGCTGCGAGGTGGTAGACCAGATCGAGCAGCTGGCCATTGACCGGCTCAAGGAGATATACGGCGCAGTATGGGCCAACGTGCAGCCGCATTCCGGCGCGCAGGCGAACATGGCCGTGATGATGGCAGTGCTGCAGCCGGGCGACACCATGATGGGCCTCGACCTGAGCATGGGCGGACACCTCACCCACGGTTCGCCGGTCAACGCCTCCGGTATCCTTTACAATATCGTTTCCTATGGGCTCAATCCCGAAACGGGCCGCGTCGACTACGACAAGATGGAGGAACTGGCCCTCGAGCACAAGCCCAAGCTGATAGTCGGCGGCGCTTCCGCATACTCCCGCGAGTGGGACTACGAGCGCATGCGCGCCATCGCCGACAAGGTCGGAGCTATCCTCTGGATCGACATGGCCCACACCGCCGGTCTCATCGCCGCAGGCCTGCTCAAGAACCCCGTCAAGTACGCCCACATAGTCACTTCCACCACCCACAAGACGCTCCGCGGACCTCGCGGCGGCATCATCCTCCTGGGGCAGGACTTCGACGACCCCCGCGGCCGCACGACTCCCAAGGGCGTGGTCAAGAAGATGAGCCAGATACTCGATTCCTCCGTGTTCCCCGGCGTGCAGGGCGGACCGCTCGAGCACGTGATCGCCGCCAAGGCGGTGGCCTTCTTCGAGGCGCAGCAGCCCGAGTACGTGGAATACCAGAAGCAGGTGATGGCCAACGCCAAGGCGATGTGCGCCGAATTCCTGCGCCTGGGCTACAAGGTGGTGAGCGGCGGTACCGACAACCACCTGATGCTCATCGACCTCCGCAGCAAGTTCCCCGACGTCACCGGACGCATCGCGGAGCATGAGCTGGTAAAGGCCGACATCACCATCAACAAGAACATGGTGCCTTTCGACACCCGCAGCCCGTTCCAGACCAGCGGTGTCCGCATCGGCACTCCCGCCGTCACCTCCCGCGGCTTCGTTGAGAAGGACATGGCGTACATGGTCGACCTGATCGACACGGTGCTCGCTTCCTGCGCCCGCTGCGTCGACGGCCTTACCACCAAGGAGGAGCCCACGCCTGCGCAGAAGGAGGCTCTCGCAGCGCACGAGGCGGTGCTTTCCGACGTGCGTAAGAAGGTCGCGCAGTTGACGGCAGGTGTTCCGCTGAACAAGTATTAGCGGTTCGTGACATTTTGTCACTGGCACAGACATTGATTCAATATGAGGCGTCTCCGGTTGCGGAGGCGCTTTTATTGTCATTGTACAAACATTAGATATTATGCTTAAACCTTTAGCAGACAGAGTGGTCATCGAACCCAAGGAGGCCGAGACCAAGACAGCGTCGGGAATCTACATCCCTGACACGGCAAAAGAGAAACCCCAGCAGGGAACGGTAGTGGCGGCAGGCCCCGGCAAGAAAGACGAGCCCATGGAAGTCAAAGTGGGCGACGTCGTGCTTTACGGCAAGTATGCCGGCACCGAGGTAACCGTGGAAGAAAAGAAATACCTCATCGTGAAGCAGTCTGACATTTTAGCAATTCTGTAATTACCATGGCAAAAGAGATAGAATTCAATACCGACGTCCGCTCAAAGATGAAGAGCGGCGCGGACCAGTTGGCCGACGCAGTCAAGGTCACCCTCGGCCCCAAAGGTCGTAACGTGGTTATAGACAAAAAGTTCGGTGCGCCTCAGGTTACCAAGGACGGCGTTACCGTGGCAAAGGAAGTGGAGCTTGAAGACCGCTTCGAGAACATGGGCGCCCAGATGGTCAAGGAGGTTGCCTCCAAGACCAACGAGCAGGCAGGCGACGGCACCACCACCGCCACCGTGCTGGCACAGGCCATCATCAACGTGGGCCTGAAGAACGTCACCGCCGGTGCAAACCCGATGGACCTCAAGCGCGGCATCGACAAGGCTGTCGCAGCAGTTGTCGAATCCCTCAAGAAGCAGAGCAAGCAGGTCGGCGGCGACTACTCCAAGATCGAGCAGGTCGGCACCGTGAGCGCAAACAACGACTCCAATATCGGCAAACTGATCGCCGACGCAATGTCCAAGGTCGGCCGCGACGGCGTGATCACCGTCGAGGAAGCCAAAGGCACCGACACCGAAGTCAAGGTTGTCGAGGGCATGCAGTTCGACCGCGGTTACATCTCCCCGTATTTCATGACCAACGGCGACAAGATGGAGGCCGAACTCAACAATCCTTCCATCCTCATCACCGACAAGAAGATCAGCACCATGAAGGACCTCCTGCCCATCCTCGAGCCCATCGCACGCGAGGGCAGGGAACTGCTCATCATTGCCGAAGACGTTGACGGCGAGGCACTTACCACCCTCGTGGTGAACAAGCTCCGCGGCACCCTGAAGATCGCCGCGGTGAAGGCTCCCGGATTCGGCGACCGCCGCAAGGAGATGCTTCAGGACATCGCAACCCTCACCGGTGCAATCGTGGTGAGCGAGGAGCGCGGCTTCACGCTGGAGAACACCACTCCCGACATGCTCGGAAAGGCCGAAAAGGTCACCATCACCAAGGAGAACACCACCATCGTGGGCGGCGCCGGCGACAAGGCAGCCATCCAGGACCGCGTGGAGCAGATCCGCAAGCAGATCGAGGTCAGCACTTCCGATTACGACAAGGAGAAGCTCAAGGAGCGTCTCGGCAAGCTCGGCGGCGGTGTGGCGGTGCTCTACGTGGGCGCAACCACCGAAGTCGAAATGAAAGAGAAGAAGGACCGCGTGGAGGATGCTCTCAACGCAACCCGCGCAGCTGTTGAAGAGGGCTACCTGCCCGGCGGCGGCGTGGCTTACATCCGTGCCGTCGACGCCCTTGCAAAGCTCAAGGGCGAAGGCGAGGACGAGAACACCGGCATCCATATCGTGGCCCGCGCAATCGAGGAGCCTCTGCGCCAGATTGCCGAGAACGCCGGAGTCGACGGCAGCGTCATCGTCCAGAAGATCAAGGAAGGAAAAGCCGACTTCGGATACAACGCGCGCACGGGCGAGTATGTGAATATGTTCGAGGCAGGCGTCATCGATCCTACCAAGGTGGCACGCGTAGCCCTCGAGAATGCCGCTTCCGTGGCCGGAATGTTCCTTACCACCGAATGTGGTATCGTGGATATTCCCGAACCCGCTCCTGCGGCTCCCGCAATGCCCGCTGGCGGAATGATGTAAAAATCAGCGAATTACCTTTTGAGTCGGGGCTGGAGTCATTTCCGGCCCCGATTTTTTTGCTGATTTTTTCGAAAAAAAATGAAAAAAAGTTTGCAGATTCAAAAAAAGTGTTTACCTTTGCAATCCCGTTTGAAACACGGGGGAGGCCATCAGCCGGAAAGGGCTGGTTTTTTTTAGCGCCTTTTTTGAAACGAGTTCTTTGAAAAGACTGTCATTTAAACTTAAGTACAAGCAAGTACCGAGAACAAACGAGAGCGTTGATTTCTTTAGGAAATTAAGTGTCAAGGGTCAAGCTAAGAGATTTGAATATACAAAGAAGAGTTTGATCCTGGCTCAGGATGAACGCTAGCGGCAGG
>JAEELG010000048.1 GCA_016288775.1 Bacteroidales bacterium
ACCGGCGGACTCGGCGCCGACAGCTGGGCGTTTTCGCTGAGGTCTTCCGCTGTCTGGTACAACGAACGCGACGCCGTGCTGCATGAGGCGGTGAAGAAGAATTTCGCCGCCCTGGGCGTCTCCAATGTGGTTTTCAACGGCTTTGATATTACTTTGGACGCCTCCGGTTGGCAGGATGCCTTGCGGTCGTTCCGGCCCGATGTCCTTTATCTCGACCCCGCCCGCCGCGACGCCGCCGGAAAGAAGGTTTTCCTGCTGGAGGAATGTAGCCCGGACGTGGTTTCTCTGATGCCCGTGCTGCTTTCAATTGCGCCTTCCGTTATGGTCAAGGTTTCGCCTATGGCGGACATCACCATGCTCCGCCGGCGCCTTTTCGCCTGGCTTACAGAATTGCATGTCGTCGGATCGGAAGGAGAGTGCAAGGAGCTCCTATGCCTCTGCCGCACCAACGCCTCATTCCGCGGCGTCACACTCGCAGAAGACGGTTACGTCTTTCCGGACTTTGTCGGAACGGAGACTGGTGAGATGCTATTCGTTCCGTCGGCGGCCATGGTCAAGTCCGGGCTCGGGCCAGGGATGTGCCTGATGGAGTACGATGAGCGTCTGGCTCCGTTCGGAAAGTTCTGGCAAGTGATTGAAAATCTGCCCTTTGCGTCGTCTGTTATCAAAGATCTGGGACGCCGCTACCCGCAGGCTGATGTGACCGCCCGCGGAGTGCCGCTCAGTTCCGACGAGCTTCGTAAAAAAATACGGACGAAGCCTGGCGGCTCCGTCCATATCTTTGCCTGTGTCCTTGAAGGAGACCGTCGTATCCTAGTCTGCGAGCAGATGCTTTGACCAAAAGAGGTGGTCGTTAAAGGCGTCGTGCTCATGCTGGAAGCCGCGGTAGCCGTGCATGCCGTCGGGGTAAATCATGAGCTCGAACTGGATGCCGGCACGCTGGAGGACGTCGATAAGCTGCAGGGTGTTCTGGAAATGGACGTTGTCGTCGCCGGTGCCGTGTGTGAGCTTGAGTGCCGGCATACCGTTGTGGAGGCCCTTGCGCTCCTTCATCGCACAGCCGTCGACCCAGGTGATGACGCTCGCCTCGGCGTAGCCGTCAGGATTGGCCTGGGGGGTATCCATGAAACGCTCCGTGTAGTGCGTGTCATACAGTTTCCAGTCGTAAACGCCGCCGCCGGCGACGCCGCAGCAGAAGTATTCCGGATAGCGCAGGACAAGCATGGAAGTACTCGTTCCTCCGAAAGAAAAGCCCTCTACGCCTATGCGTGAGCCGTCGACGTAGGGGAGAGACTGCAGCCATTTGGCCCAGGTGATGTAGTCGCCCAGCTCGGGCACCGTCATGCGGAGGAATGCCTCGTCCATGCCTTTGCGCCCGTTTTCTCCGGAGGAGCGGGGATCGACCACGATGTAGATGATGCCGTTCTCCCAGCACCAGAAGTCCTGGGCGTCACGGCTGTTCCAGTAGTCGCGCACATAGGGGCTGCCGGGGCCGCCGTAGAGTTGCATCACCACTGGATACTTCTTCGCGGGGTCGAAGCCGCGGGGCACGCTCATCAGTCCGTAGAGGTCGTAGCCGTCGTTCTGTAGTTTCACCAGTTCGGGCACCGGACGCTCTTCGGTGCTCTGGGCAACTGCGGGGAACTTCTTGACTTTCAATGCATTGCCGCTGATTTCCGTCCATGGACTGCGGGTGTTGGAGACCCGCGCCTTGAAGGTCTTGTTGTCGTCTGAAATCTCGGCTCCGGCAACATAGTAATCGGGGTCAGTGAGGGTGTAGATACGCCCCTTTTTGTCGAGCCTGTAAAGGGTAGGATGTATGCGGGAATCGCGTTTTGCGACGAACCAGAGGTTACCCTTTTTGGCGTCGTATTTCAGAAACTGGATATCCCAGTTGTTGCCGTCCGTCAGTCGCTTGAACGTACCGTCGTAGCCAAGGAAGTAAATCTGTTCCCATCCGGTTTCGAAGTTGCGGGCCATCAGCAGGCCGTCGTCGGTAAAGAGCATTCCCTCGATCCAGGTGACCCAGGTGGGATAGCTTTCGGAATACACCGGTCGCTTGCTGCCGTCCGCAGCGCTTACGGCGAAAACCTCAAGCAGGCTTTGCCTGCGTGGCATACGGCTCACGAACAGTTCGTCGGAACCAGGGCCCCAGAAGGGCGTTCCGAAGTACTGCTCGGGGTCGTCGGAGAAATCTGCCCAGGTGGTGACGCCGGAATCAAGGTCGACGATGCCGATGCGCACCGGTGGATTGGGCTCGCCTGCCTTGGGATAGCGGGTCAGCGACAGCTTCCCGTCCTGCCCGAAAGGGGAGTAGATGGGGAACATCGGAACCTTGCCGTTGTCGAAACGGTAGAAGGCTATCCTGCGGGAGTCGGGACTCCACCAGAAAGCGCGGTACCTTGAGGGCCTGCCGAAGATCTCTTCGTAGTAGACCCAGGAGGCGTAGCCGTTCAGGATGAGATCGCTTCCGTCTTCAGTGAGGCGGGTTTCGGTGCCGCTTGCCAAATTCCTGATCCACAAATCGTTATCCCTTGTAAATGCGACCATTGAGGAGTCCGGGGAAGGGGTGACGTTGACGTCTTGCGCGTGTGCGAGCGCACTCGCGAAGAAAAACAATGCAAAAACTATCCTTTTCATCACCACAAAAATAATGATATTCCGGTAAAAAATACCTATCTTTGAAGGTTATTAACAATTATTCTGAGAATGTCAATTATTGAATGCAAGGAAGTCTGCAAGAGTTTCGGGGAGAAGGTCGCCCTCGACCATGTAAGCCTCGAGATTCCGGAAGGACAGGTTTTCGGCCTGCTGGGCCCCAACGGCGCCGGCAAGACCACGCTTATCCGTATCGTCAACCGGATTACAATACCGAATTCCGGGGAGGTCTTGTTCAAAGGCGCTCCCATCACCCAGCACGACGTGGCGCGCATAGGCTACATGCCCGAGGAGCGCGGCCTTTACCGTAAGATGAAGGTCGGCGACCAGGCCATGTATCTTGCCCGCCTCAAGGGCATGTCCGTGGCCGACGCCCGCAAATCCCTGAAGGAATGGTTCGTCCGCTTCGGCATCCAGGACTGGTGGGACAAGAAGGTCGAGGAGCTTTCCAAGGGTATGGCCCAGAAGCTTCAGTTCATCACCACCGTGGTCCACAGGCCTTCGCTTATGATACTCGACGAGCCTTTTTCCGGCTTCGACCCGGTGAACGCCGAACTCATACGCCAGGAGATCCTGCGCCTGAAGGACGAAGGCGCCACCGTCATCCTTTCCACGCACAACATGGAATCCGTGGAGGAGCTCTGCCAGAACATCGCCCTCATCAACAAGGGCAGGCTGGTGGTATGCGGCGGCACCGACGACATCCGCCGGCAGCATGGCGAGGACAACGTGGAGATCGAGTATACCGATGGCGTGGAGCGCCGTCAGGAAGTGGTCGCGCGCGAGAAGGTGAACGCCCGCCTGCAGGAGCTCATCGCCTCCGGCATGCGTCTCAACTCCTTCAAGGAGGTTATCCCCAGAATGAACGACATCTTTATCAAACTTGTAACTCAGGAGGAGGCGTAGTACTATGAACATCAAGACTTTAGGAATTATCATCCAGAGGGAGTACCTGAACAAGGTCAAGAAGAAGAGCTTCCTCATCATCACTTTCCTCGCCCCTATCCTGTTCGCGGCGCTCTGCATCCTGCCTTCCGTCATCATGATGGGAACCAAGGAGGAGGCCAAGAAGGTCGGCGTCATCGACCGCTCCGGAATAGTGACGCCTTTCCTGGAGAGCGGCGACATCGTCGAATACGTATTCCTTGAGGACGCCGTTCCCGAGGAGGTGAAGGCCGATCTTTCCAATTACGGCATCGACGTGCTCCTTAGCATCTCGGAGCTCGACACCGAACAGCGTACCGTTACCGCCGACTGCTATTCCGAGAAGCCCCTCGGCATGGATACGGGCTCGCTCATCGAAAACCGCATCAACGACGCGATCGAAGCGTACCGCATCGAATCCTACGGAATCGACAATCTGGAGGAGATCATGGCAGGCGTGAAGTCCAATATCCACCTCCACAGCTATACCATCGACGAATCCGGCAAGGAGACCATTTCCGAATCCGGAGTCTACATGGCGGTCTCCATGCTCCTTGGCATTGCGCTGTATATGTTCATCGCACTGTTCTGCGGCATGGTGATGTCTTCCGTGATAGAGGAGAAGAGTTCCCGCGTGGTTGAGGTTCTTGTATCTTCCGTCAAGGCCACCGAGCTCATGTTCGGAAAGATCATCGGCGTGGCGCTTGTGGCTCTCACCCAGTTCCTGCTGTGGATAGTGCTCACGGTCGCCATTCTCACCGTGGCCATGGGCATAATCGGCAAGGACAAGATTATGGGAGCCCTCTCCGACGACCAGACGGCCCAGATGACCGAGATGATGGCTCCCGGCGTGCATATGCCCGGAGACATGCCTTCGCTTGAATCCCTCACCGCGGCTGCAGATACCACCGCGGTGGCGTCGGCGGAGCCTTCAGGCATGCAGGCCATCGTCAGCACCCTCTCCAACATCAACCTGCCGCAGCTGATCGTTGCGTTCCTGCTGTTCTTCATCTTCGGCTATCTGCTGTATGCCTCGATGTTCGCGGCCATAGGCTCGGCCGTCGAGAACGAGGGCGACAGCACCCAGCTGCAGCTGCCGGTGACCATCCCGCTCATGCTCGGCTTCTTCGTGGCGCTGTATGCATTCAAGGCTCCGGGCAGTTCGCTGGTGTTCTGGTTCTCCATGATTCCTTTCACCTCGCCCATCGTGATGCTGGCAAGGATTCCCTTCGGCGTTGCGACCTGGGAGCTGGTCCTGTCCATCGTCCTGCTTATCGGCACCTTCGTGGCGTGTGCGTGGGCGTCGGCCAAGATTTACAAGGTGGGCATCCTGATGTACGGGAAGAAGTCCACGTTCAAAGACCTCTGGAAATGGCTCAAACTCAAATAACAATGAAGAAATCTCTGTATATCGTTGCGGCGCTTCTGGTGCTTGCCGGCTGCAAGACCGGCATGACCTGGGAGAAGGCCGCGATCGACGGCCACATGACCGGCGTTACAGCCCCCACGGCCGACAACATTCCCGAAGCCCTCGGAACCGTTGATTCCGCCGGCGTGTACACCGCCCCCAACGGCAAAGTGTTCAGCGACGGCGTCACTCCGGGAGTGGCATCCCTGCTGATCGAGGCCCAGCCTGAAATGGCGGCAGTCAAGGAGGTCATCGCTTTCTCCACCCGCGCGATGGAGGCGCACAGGCCCGAATCGGAACTCAGCAACTTCGTGGTCGACTTCGTCCGCTCCGAGACCGAAAAGATAACCCGCAGGAAATGCGACGTGGGTATCACCAACTTCGGCGGCATCCGTGTCGACATGCCCGAGGGCGACGTGCTCCTCGACGACATCCGCTCGATGTTCCCCTTCAACAACAAGCTCTGCTACGTGGAACTGCCTGGATCCGAACTGCTCCGCCTTATGGACGATGTGGCCGCGTACGGCCCCCAGTGCCTCAGTGGCGTGAAAATGGTCATCTCCGACGGTAAGGTGGAGAGCCTTGAGGTAGGCGGCAAGCCCGTCGAGCCCAAGAAGAAATACGGCGTTGCCACCATCGACTTCCTGCTCGACGGCGGCGACAACATCAGCGTGGCCCGCGGCGCCACCAGACTCGTTATGACCGACGTGATCATAGGCAACGCCATCGAAAAGTATGTGCGCAGCCTTACGGCGGAAGGCAAGGCAATTGAATATCAGACCGACGGGAGGGTCGTAGTGAAATGATGAAAAGGATAGTGTTAGTTCTGGCCGCCGCTGCGGCCCTGTGCGCCTGCGGGCCCAAGCTCGTGATCCTGCACGTTAACGACACCCACAGCCACCTCGATCCGCTCCGCGACGGTCGCGGCGGCATTATCGAGAGGGCTGCTTTCGTCGATTCCGTCCGCAAGGCGGAGGGCAACGACAAGGTTCTCCTCCTGCACGCCGGCGACTTCGACCAGGGTTCTTCTTACTATACCCAGATGCATGGCCGTCTTGAGGCCAAGATGGTCAACGCCATGCAGTACGATGCCATCACCCTTGGCAACCATGAGTTCGACGACGGTATCGAAGACCTTACCGAGCGCATGCGCACCATTACCTGTCCGGTGGTCTGTGCCAATCTCGATCTCAGCTCGTTCGAGCTCGGCCAGTACGTAAAGCCCTGGTGCATCGTGAACAAGGGCGGCAAGAAGATCGGCATAATCGGACTCGAGGCCGACATCTCGACCTGCGTGTCAAAGACCGTGTCTTCCCGTATCCCGCAGCTGGATCCCGTGGAAGTCACCAACAAGTGGGCGAAGTATCTTCGCGAAGAGGAGAAGTGCGACATGGTCATCCTGCTGTCCCATTTTGGCTACGTAGGCGAGCCGGAGGGCACTCCTGACGACCAGAGCCTTACCGCTCAGAGCCATGGGCTCGATCTGGTTGTAGGCGGTCACTCGCACACCTTCGTGGACGACTTCATTTATGTGAACGACGCTGACGGAAAGCCCGTGCCCATCATCACCGACGGATGCTGGGGCCTCGAGGTCGGAATGATCAAAATGTATTAGGCATGATTTATTCGATGACCGGCTATGGCAAGTCCGAGGCCCTGCTGGAAGGAGGCAGACTGACGGTGGAATTCCGTTCAGTCAACGGCAAGAACGCGGAGATAGGGATCAAGACGTCGCTGCTTCCCAAAGACAAGGAGATGGAGGTGCGCAAGCGTATCGCAGAGCGTCTCCAGAGAGGAACGATCGACATGTTCTTCAACTGGGAGCCCAATGCCTCAGGAGCGGCGCGCACCGTGAACCGGGAGCTGGCCATGGATTATTACCGGCAGATAAATGAGCTTGCCGGGGAGATAGGAGCCGTCAATCTTCAGCTTCACGAACCCAATTATCTGATGGCTACGCTGCTGCGCATGCCGGACGTGGTGGATTCGGTGAAGCGCGACGTGATTACCGCCGCCAACTGGCCGCTGGTGTCGAAAGCCATCGACGAGGCGCTGGATGCGCTTGTGGAATACCGTGTCCGCGAGGGCGAGGCGCTTTATCGCGACGTGACCTCCCGGGTGAAGGGGATTCTCGAGCTGGAAGACGAGGTCGAATCGTACGAGGCGGAGCGTATCGCGTCCGTGCGCGAGAAGCTGCAGAAGGCGCTGGAAGATTTGAAGGTGAAGTATGATACGGAGCGCTTCGAGCAGGAGATGGTGTTTTATCTGGAGAAGCTGGATATCAATGAGGAGAAGGTGCGTCTGCGCCAGCATTGCAAGTATTTCCTGGACACCATCGACGGCGAGGAGTATCCTGGCAAGAAACTTGGATTCATTATCCAGGAAATGGGGCGGGAAATCAATACCACCGGCTCCAAGGCGAATCACGCCGGCATCCAGAAGGCCGTGGTCCGCATGAAAGACGAACTGGAAAAAATCAGGGAGCAATCCATGAATATACTATGAACCGTTTGTTTCTGATATTTCTGTTTATTCCGACATTGTGCTTTGCGCAGATGCCGGATACGACGGGGATATACGGGGAGCGGAAGGATACGCTGGATGCGTCGGTGTTTACGGCTTCCGGGAACGGGAACATGTTGTCCCGCGGGAAGGAGATCCGTACCGAGGTGATTACTGCGGCTGGTCTTTGCAAGATGGCATGCTGCAATCTGGCGGAGAGTTTCGAGAATTCGGCCAGCGTGACCGTAGGTTACAGTGATGCCGTTACGGGAGCCCGACAGATCCGTTTGCTCGGGCAGAGCGGCATATATGTGCAGATGCTGGACGAGAACCGTCCGGTAATGCGCGGGCTGGCGGCGCCCTGGGGCCTGAACTGGGTCCCTTCGCAATGGCTGGAGAGCATACAGGTTGCCAAGGGCGTGACTTCCGTTATTAACGGAGTGGAGTCCATGACGGGGCAGATCAATCTGGAGCACCGCAAGCCGACCGACGAGATTCCCTTGTTCGTCCAGGCGTCGGTGATGAACGATACCAAGACGGATTTAAACCTCGCCAGTTCTTTGCAACTGGACGAGATGGGGAAGTGGAGCACTGCCATCCTGGCCCATATTGACGGGAATTTCATGAATATGGACCATAACGGCGACACATTCCTGGATGACCCTCGCGGCGGTATGGCAGCCCTGTCCAACCGATGGCTGTATTACGATCCCAGCGGCCTGCAGGTGCGTTTCGGAGTCCGTGGCATATACGACCGCAAGAACGGCGGACAGATTTCGGAGAAAGTTGCCGGGCCGGACAACTGGGTTGCCTGGTATGCCGATATCGCGAACAAGAACCTGAACGGCTATGTAAAGGTGGGTGTGCCGCTGAACGAGGACAACAGCCGCAACTTTGCCGTGGTTACCGATTACAGTTGGCTCAACCTTGACGCCAGGTATGGGAAAGACCCTTTCCTCGCCACCCAGAATTCCATGTTCGTAAACCTGTTGTACCAGGACCAGACACATGAGAGCCTGCATTTTACTGCAGGAATAAGCGAGACTTATGATTCTTATGACCTCGAAGTGTCCAAGACGGTTCCCGGTTTCTCAAATCAGTTCAAAACAACGTCATGGACCAATGACCTTGGGGCATTCGGAGAGTTTACATACCATTACGAAGAGACCTTCTCTGCTATCGCGAGCCTGAGGGCTGACTGGTATTACGGAAGCGGCGTACAGGTCTCTCCGCGCCTGACGCTTAAATGGGTGCCTTTCGAGCAGCTGGTGTTACGCTCCAACGGCGGCAAGGGTCTGCGTACCAGCATTCCTCTCATCGACAATATCGGTGTGCTTTCAACTACCAAGGAGCTTAAAGGGAGCTTTCTGGATTTTCCGCTCGAGCAGTGCTGGACTTACGGAGGCAACGCCACCTGGTATCTGCCTTTCGACGACAGCCAGAAGACTTACCTCAGCCTGGATTATTTCGGAACGCAGTTCGTCGAACAGATGCTTGTCGATTACAGTTCAGGTGATATTGCTTTCTATCCTTTGAGCAGTCTGGAAGGCGGCCATTCCCATACCGACAATCTGCAGCTCGACTTTGCTACCGAGCCTTTCCGGGGCTTCACCGTTACTGTTACGGGCCGTCTTACCGACGCCCGCCAGACCCTGAAGAACCAGAGTGACGACTACAAGCCCATGACCGACCGTTACAAGGCTGTGCTCAACCTGCAGTACGCCACCAACCTGAACAGGTGGATATTCGATTTCACCGCTTCGTTGAGCGGCCCCTGCCGCGTCTGGGATTTCATGCGGGATCTCGACCCTATGTACAAGGACGGCTGGACCAAGCCGTATCCTCTGCTTTACGCCCAAGTTACCAAGCGTTTCAAGGGCTTCGACATTTACCTCGGTGGGGAGAACCTCACCAATTATACCCAGCCGAACCCCATCATTGGCTGGGAGAATCCCTGGCAGCACGGCTTCGACGCCAGTTGCGTATGGGGACCTCTGATGGGCGCCCGTTTTTACGCGGGAGTAAGAATGACAATTTGGAAAACAGAATAGATATGAAACAGTTAGTAGTTTTGATTGCCCTGGTGCAAGTGGTATTCATGACCAGCATCCACTGCGACAAATGCGGACTTAAAGTCCAGGAAAACATCGGTTTCGAAAAGGGCGTAAAAGACCTCAAGGTCGACGTGCCCGGAAAGACCGTTACGGTCACGTTCAATCCCGCCAAAACCGACACCCTTAAGCTCAAGGCTGCCCTCAAGAAGCTTGGGTATACTGCTGAAGTTGTTGACTATAAAGTAATCAAATAGTGGAAGAAGAACGCAAACTGAACTTTCTCGAGGAGATTATCGAGAACGATCTCAAGACCGGCAAGGTAGACAGCATCCTGACCCGTTTCCCGCCGGAGCCCAACGGATACCTGCATCTGGGGCACGCCAAGAGCCTTTGCATCAACTTCGGCCTGGCACAGAAGTACGGAGGCAAGACCAACCTGCGCTACGATGACACCAACCCCACCAAGGAAGACACCGAATATGTGGACTCCATCAAGGAGGACATTAAATGGCTGGGCTTCCAGTGGGAGAAGGAGCTCTATGCATCGGATTATTTCGAGCAGCTCTATGAGTGGGCCGAGCAGCTGATTGAGCGCGGCCTCGCCTACGTTGACGACCAGACCCAGGAGGAGATATCCAAGGGCCGCGGTACCGTCGAGACGCCCGGAACCGAGAGTCCCTGGAGGAACCGCAGCGTCGAGGAGAACCTGAAACTCTTCCGCGAGATGCGCGATGGCAAGTATGAAGACGGCGCCAAGGTGCTGCGTGCCAAGATCGACATGGCGCACCCTAACATGTTCTTCCGCGATCCTATCCTTTACCGTATCAAGCACGCACACCATCACCGTACGGGCGACAAGTGGTGTATCTACCCGATGTACGACTTCACCCACGGCCAGTGCGACTCCATAGAGCACATCACCCATTCGATCTGTACGCTGGAGTTCGACGTGCACCGTCCGCTTTACGACTGGTTCATCCAGACCCTGGGCATCTATCCCAGCCATCAGTACGAATTCGCGCGCCTGAATCTCACCTACACCCTGATGAGCAAGCGCAAGCTGCTCGAACTGGTGCAGAAGGGGCTGGTGGCCGGCTGGGACGATCCCCGCATGCCTACGCTCTGCGGTGTCCGCCGCCGTGGCTATACCCCCGAGGGCCTCAAGCTGTTCTGCGACAAGATAGGCGTGAGCAAGCGCGACCAGCTTATGGACATCCAGCTGCTGGAGTGGTGCGTGCGCCAGGACCTGAACGCCCGCAGCAACCGCTACATGGTGGTTCAGGATCCGCTGAAGGTCACCATCGTCAATTATCCCGAAGGCCAGGTGGAGTGGTTCGACTGCCCGCTCAATCCGGCGGAGCCCGAAGGCGCCACCCGCAAGGTCCCGTTCAGCCGCGATCTCTACATCGAGCGCGCCGACTTCATGGAGGACGCTCCCAGGAAATTCTTCCGCCTCAAACCCGATGGTGAGGTGCGTCTCAAGTACACCTACATCATCAAGTGCGAGGAGGTGGTCAAGGACGCCGCCGGCAATATCGTGGAACTCAAGTGCAGCTACGATCCCACAACCCGTCCGGGAGGAGGGGAGTGGCGCTCCGTTAAGGGCACCATCCACTGGGTGAGCATCGGGCACGCAAAGCGTCTCGAAATACGTAACTACGACCGTCTGTTCACTCTTGCCGACATGAGCCAGGTGCCTGAAGACAAGGACTACAAGGACTTCCTGAATCCCGAGTCCCTTGTGCTGGCCCAAGGATTTGCTGAGCCTGCACTTCTCGATGACGCGTCCGGAATCGCCGTCCAGTTCGAACGTACGGGATATTTTATCAAGGATTACGACAGCACCCCCGAGAACCCTGTGTTCAACCGTACAGCCACACTCAAGGACTCATACAAGCCTGAATAATGAACGATTTCTTCTTCTCGATGATGCTTCTGGGCGCGCTCTCCACGGGCGGCAGCATGCCGTTCTGGGCGGTGTCGAACCAAAACGGCGTCATGCCCGCCAACAGCGGAGCGCTCGCCCTTGTCCAGGCCTACAAGCCTTTCGACGAAACCAAGACCTTCCAATGGGAGGCAGGAGCGTCGCTGGCAGGAACCTGGCAGCCCGTGGCGCCCGAGGACCCTTCCAGTTCTCCCATTCACGCGATGGTCGACGAACTATACGCCGGCGCACGATGGAAAGTGCTTCGCGCCGACGTGGGCATGATGCACCGCGAGCGCGAGTTCCTCGGCTCCGACCCCCGGCTCGGCTCGCTGTCGGTAACGGAAGGTCACATCATCGAAAGCAACAACGCACGCACAATGCCAGGCATCAAGCTCACGCTTGAGCCGTGGGCCATTCCTTTTACCAACGATAAACTGTGGATACAGGGAATCTGGGCCGACTACAAGACTCTCGACCAGAATCGGTATGTCAAAGGTGCGTTGGTTCACAGGGTTAACGGATTCATCCGCTGGGACGTCACCAAACGTTTCTACGTTCAGTTCGGACTCGACCATTATGCTCTCTGGGGCGGCACACCTCCGGAAAGTGCCATCCCCGTAAAGGTCACCTTTGGGAACTATATCCGCATAGCCACCGGACGAAGTGCCGGGGCTGATGGATCCAAGAGCGACCAGATGAACGTTCTCGGCGACCACGGCGGAGCCGAGCGTCTCAGGATGGGCTGGCGTGGCGATGCATACGACATCACTTTCCAGTGGGAGAAACCCTACGCCGACAAGTCCGGCATGCGTTTCAACAACATCCCTGACGGTGTTTACACCCTTCAGTGGAGCCTTAAGGAAAAGAACCGCTGGGTCAGCGACGCGTTGCTGGAATTCCACTATACCATGTGGCAGTCGGGTACGCTCCACGAGGATGAATGCGACGAGAATGGCAACCAGATAAACTGGCACGAGCACAAGACGCTCAACATTTTCGGCGGCGACAACTATTTTACAAACGGAGAGTACCGTTCCGGCTGGACCCATTTCGGAAGAGGCATTTGCGGACCGCTTTTCTTCACAGGTTCCCGCGGTGGCGTCAGGCAGGTCGTCAACAACCGCTACAAGGCTGTTCACGCAGGCGTGTCCGGCAAACTGTTCCGCTTTGCGCCTTACCGTCTTATGTTGACGTTCAGCGACAACTATGGTACTTATTATGACCCTTATGTCCCGGGCCCTACTACCTGGGGAACAGGCTGGAACTGGTGGGAGCCCAACACTATCGACAAGGGCCTCAAACAGTTCTCGGCCGCTTTTACCGGATATGTGCCTTTCGAGATTACCAATCACAGCACCATCGACATGGTTTATGGCGTATATGCCGATTTCGGAAAGGTGCTCACCAACAATTTCGGCGTAACGATAGGCGTGCGCTACAACATTTAACAATATGGAAATCAGTCACAGAGCGATGAACATACCGAGCTCGCCCATCCGCAAGCTCGCTCCCTATGCCAATGCCGCCAAACGCGACGGCGTGCACGTGTATCATCTCAATATCGGCCAGCCCGACATCCAGACTCCGGTATGCGCCCTGGAGGCGGTTCGCCATATAGACCGCAAGGTGCTGGAATACAGTCCTTCGGACGGATGCCCTTCGCTGCGCCGCAAGCTCGTGTCGTATTACAGGCGCTTCGGGATCGAAGTGTCCGAAGACGAGATTTTGATAACCACAGGTGGTTCCGAGGCCGTTCAGCTCACTTTCATGACCTGTCTGGACCAGGGCGACGAAGTGATTATCCCCGAACCCTTCTACGCCAATTACCGCACCTTCGCGATGATTGCCGGCGCAACCGTCAAGACGGTGACGACCCATATCGAAGAAGGTTTCCGTCTGCCCTCGGTAGAGGCCATTGAGGCACAGATAACCGACCGCACGAAGGCCATAATGGTATGCAATCCCAACAATCCTACCGGATATGCCTATACCCGCGAGGAGATGCTGCAACTGCGCGACATCGTGAAGAAGCATAATCTTTTCCTGTTCAGCGACGAGGTCTACCGTGAATTCATCTACAACGGCGAGCCCTATGTCAGCGCCCTGCATCTGGACGGCATCGAAGAGAATGTCGTGGTTATCGATTCCGTGTCCAAGCGCTATTCGGAATGCGGCATCCGCGTAGGCTTTATAGTTACCCGCAACAAGGCGTTCAGGGCCGGCGCCATGAAGTTCTGTCAGGCCCGCCTGAGCCCGCCCCTTCTCGGCCAGATTGTGGCCGAAGCCAGCATTGACGTGCCGGAGTCTTATCTTAAGGGCGTCTACGACGAGTACATCGAAAGGCGTAACTTCCTCATCGAAGGGCTGAACCGCATACCCGGCGTCTACAGTCCCATGCCCAACGGTGCCTTCTATACCGTTGCAAGCCTTCCTGTCGACGATTCCGAGAAGTTCTGTATCTGGTGCCTGAACGAGTTCCGCCACAAAGGCGCTACCGTCATGATGGCGCCCGCATCAGGCTTTTACTCCGATCCCGCCCTTGGACGCAACCAGGTGCGTATCGCGTACGTTTTGAAGAAGGAAGACCTCGCCAAGGCGCTGGAGTGCCTTGAAAAGGCCCTTGAACAATATCCCGGACGCGTATGCTGAGCCGCGACTTGAAAGACAGGCTACGGGCTTACGAGACTCCGTTCTATCTGTACGATATGGACTTGCTCCGCCGTACCCTTACCAGGGTGACGGGGCTGGCCCGCGAGCATGGCTTCGTTGTGCATTATGCCATCAAGGCGAACTTCGACCCCCGCATCCTTTACGAAATCAAGGAATCCGGACTGGGCATCGACTGTGCTTCAGGCAACGAGGTGCGCTGCGCCCTGGAAGCAGGATTCGATCCCCGGAAGATAGTGTACGCCGGAGTGGGCAAGCGCGACAAGGAGATACGCTATGCCTTGGAACAGGGCATTTTCGCAATCAACTGTGAATCCGTTCAGGAATTGCATGTGGTGGATGCCATAGCAGCAGAACTGGGTAAAGTGCAGGACGTTGGACTCCGGATCAATCCCGATATCGATCCAAGGACCAACAGCTGCATAGACACCGGCCAGGCCGACAGCAAGTTCGGCATCTCCTACGAGGAGGTGGTTTCACGCATCGACGAAATCAAGGCGCTCAGGAACGTGCGCGTGGCTGGAGTGCATCTGCATATCGGTTCGCAGATACGTGACATGCAAGTTTTCGAGTACCTCTGCGTGAAGGCTAACGCCATCGTGGCGCGCCTCACTTCGCTCGGGCTTTATTTCGATTTCGTGGATGTGGGCGGCGGCCTGGGCGTAAATTACGACATTCCCGAGCGCGAGCCCGTTCCTGCTTTCGAATCGGTGTTCGACATTGTCGCTAAGCATCTTGACGTGGGCGGCCGCCCGGTGCATTTCGAATTCGGGCGCGCGATCGTGGCCCAGTGCGGTGAACTGATTACATCTGTGCTTTATAACAAGACCACCGCTACCGGCAGGAAATACATTATCGTGGACGCAAGTATGACCGAACTCATCCGTCCGGCGCTCTACGGGGCCTACCATGACATTGAGAACCTCACCTCTTCTGCTACAGGGCACGACCGCTATACCATCGCCGGTACTGCATGCGAGTCGACCGACGTGTTCGACGAGGGCATTACTTTGCCTGTAACCCGGAGAGGCGACCTGCTTACCATCAAGTCCGCCGGAGCCTACGGCATGTCGATGGCTTCCAGATACAATCTCCATGACCTCCCGAGGGCGGTCTACAGCGACGATATCAATTAAAATTACATCAGCATATGAATTTCGACCATTTACTCCAACTGTTCGTGGTGAAGGAAAAGAGTTTCTTCCCGCTTTTCGTTCAATCCGCCGAGAATCTCAACGAGGCTGCAGGCCTGTTGCTGCAGCAGACCCAGGAATCCGATCCCGACGAGCGCCGCATCCTGGCGCACCGTATCAAGGAGCGCGAAACCGAAGGCGACACCATCACCCACAAGATCGTTGACGTGCTGATGAACGCCTACATCACTCCCTTCGACCGCGACGATATCCATGACCTTGCAGAGGGCATGGACGGCTTTCTGGACTCCATACGCGACTCTTCCAAGAAGATTGCGATTTACCAGCCCAAGGATCCCTCCAAGAAGCTCATCGAGATTGCAGACTATATCCAGAAGGCATCCACGCTGATGCTGGAGGCTACCAGGCATTTCGATTCCCTGCGCAAGGACGCCAAGGAGATCGACAAGCTCTGCGACCAGATTAAGGAAATCGAGCATACGGTCGACGACATTTACGAAAGTTATATGTCCAATCTGTTCGAGTTCGAGAAGGATCCCATCGAACTCGTGAAGAAAAAGAATATCGCACAGGCCCTCGAGGATACTTCCGACGTGGCCAAGGCCGTTTCGAGCAAGATCCGCAGCATAGTGGTCAAGAACAGCTGATATGGTTGCGATAGTACTGATAACGGCACTGATCGCGCTCGCCTTCAGTTTTACCAACGGAATGAACGATGCCGCCAACTGCATCGCGTCCGTGGTTGCCACCAAGGCGCTGCCGCCTAAGGTCGCGGTGTTCTGGGCGGCGTTCTGGATATTCTTCGCCATGTTCATCTTCGACACCACCGTTGCCGCAACCATGGGCAAGGGAATCGTAGACGAGAACTGCATCGACGTTTATGTGATCCTGGCCGCGCTGCTCGGTTCCGTGCTGTATATTTTCCTCTGCACAAAGCTCGGGCTTCCGGTGTCGGCGTCGCATGCCCTCGTCGGAGGCCTCATCGGCCCGGTGTGGTTCGTTTACGGGGGGCAGTATCTGGTGACCAGCGGCATCTTCAAGATCGTCGCTTTCATCTTCATTTCCCCGCTTATCGGAATCGTCCTGGGCTTCACGCTGAACTGCATTATCATGCTGCTGTTCCACAAGGTCAATGTGAAGAAGGTCGACAAGACGTTCCGCCGCATGCAGCTGGTGTCCAGCGCCGCGTTCTCGCTGGGATTCGGCGGCAATGACGGACAGAAGACCATGGGCGTCATCGCCATCCTCTTCGCCACCGCTTTCACCTCCAATCCCGACAATCCGGTGATGCAGTTCCTTTACGGAAACGGTGCGCAGGCGGCGCAAGCGGCTGGTTTTACTGGCTTTTACGTGCCCATGTGGCTCAAGTTTACCTGCTACGGACTTATCGCCCTCGGTACCGTTACCGGCGGCTGGTCGGTGATACGGACGCTGAGCGAGGGCCTCTCGAAGCTCTTCCCGACCCAGGGTTTCTGCGCCGAGGCTTCCGGAGCCATCACCCTGATTCTCACCG
>JAEELG010000049.1 GCA_016288775.1 Bacteroidales bacterium
ACGTGGCCGAATATAGCTATACGCTCTCAGAGGCCCGCACTTTCAATCGTTCCGTCAATCACAGGCTTATCGTCGACCTCTCCAGAGGCGTACGTGTGACTGACACTCCGGCGCCGTCGCTGCCCGGATATTTCGGGTGCATTGAGGTTCCGGCCCTGGAACTGCTGGACTTCACCAGCGGTAATGAGGTGGTGGGAAGCACTAAATGGTACGCCAGCATGGTAGGAGGCGGCAATTTCAAGGTGGCCACCCACACATACTCATATGGCGGCAAGGTTTACAGGAACTTTACTTCCTGTATGGACGGCGACAGGCACTGTGCGCTCTGGACCGCACAGCCGATGCATGGCGGCGCCTATCCCGACAACAATGCCGGCCGAGGCAAGTTCTCGGACAGCAAGAGTTACGATTCCGCCTTCCCGATAGAATGGCAGACAGACGGGTATGGTAGCAGTTCGTACTCCCGTGGCCACCTGTGTGCTTCAAATGATCGCCAGACCAATGACGACCAGAACCAGCAGACATTCTATTATACCAACCAGGCCCCCCAGTGGCAGAACAGTTTCAACGGAGGTATCTGGTCGGAGCTTGAAGGTGCAGTTCAGTCCAAAGCGTTATCTTTGACGGGGCGGGATACGCTGTATGTCGTTTCCGGAACCCTGTTCGAAGGAACGGCCAAAACCATTACCGCCAAAAACGGAGTCGTTTCCGCTCTCCCGAGCCATTTCTACAAGCTTCTTATGCTCTGTTCCTTCAACGCTTCAGGAGAAATCACCGCGGCCCAGGGTGCTGCCTATGTCTATACGAATGAAGCTCACAGCGGCGTGAAGTATTACAACGATGCATTCAAGACTACCATCGACGCTATCGAAACCCGTGCAGGCTTCAATTTCTTCCCCGGAGTACCCGATAACCTTCAGGACGCTGCCGAATCGGGTTTTGACAATATACTTTAAAAAAAATTTGGGGAATCAAATTTCTTCACTATCTTTGCACTCCAATCCGGTGGGTTCGTATAACGGTTAGTACTCGAGATTCTCAATCTCGCAATAGGAGTTCGATTCTCCTACCCACTACCAAAGCTCTGCAACTGCAGGGCTTTTTTTCGTTATTGGGGCTAACCGCTGAAATCTACGGCCGAGAAGGCCAGGGCGCCGATGAGTTTGGTGGCGCAGCGGCGCCAGTCTTCACCTATGGCTGTGAGGTTCTTCCAGAGTGTCAGGAAATTGCCGGTTACAAGCATTTCACTGACTGGACGGACTGGCTTGCCGTCTTCGAACAACTGGCCTGCAATGCCGTAGGAGAAATCTCCGGTTGTCATATTGCAGTTGCCGCCGTTGAAATCGGTTACCAGAATGCCGTTGCCGCACATTTTCATCAGCGCGGCCTCGTCCAGGCCCGGTGATGGCCAGCCGCATACGCGTGGACGGATTGCATCCTCCACGGTGGGCGCCACACCCAGCTTTCCGGACATGTACGTATTTACGAAATAGCGCCGTACGACCCCCTCGTCGATAATCGGTGCGGGCGCGGTCGCAACGCCTTCGCCGTCAAATAGCTTGGCTCCGCTTTCTCCCTTGCGCCATGGTTCGTCCAGAACCGAGAATCCCGGGCTGAATACCTGCTTGCCCTCGCTGTCCACCAGGAACGAGTTGCCCTGCTGGATCGAATACGCATTGAGAGCATTAAGGATAGGCGAAACCAGCCTGGAGGCCGCTTCAGCCCTTACGACCATATTGTATTTGCCGCTGGGAGCGGGGGACGATCCTATCTGTGCGCACGCTCTCCGCACAGCCGTGAGGCCGCACTGCGAAGCATCGAAGCTTTCGAGTCTCGGCGACGCCGTCCACCAGTAATCGCTGTACTTGTTGCCTTCGGCGTCTTCTACCGTCACTTCCACCCCATAGTCGAACGAGGTTTCTGTGTGCCGGCATTCAAGCCCCTGGCTGTCAATCACATAAGTATCATACTCGGAATCGCTGTACTCGCCCTCCTCCGATACCAGTCGCGCACCTTCGAACTCCTTGCCGAATACTGCGGCGTCAAGCGCTGCCTGCCGGCGCTTTTCGGGGGTAACCGCAGAATAGGCAGGGTCATAAATCTCCATCTCCCTGCCGGAAACTGCGGTACGGCAGCAGCGTGCGGGGTCGGGCAGTTTGCGGAATGAATCGGGGCTTAGCATGCGCACCGTCTCTATCGCCTTCGAGATGAAATCCTCCAGGGCACTGCGCTCCAGCTTGTTGATGGAAAAGCTCCCGAAACGGCCGTCCACGAAAAGGGCTATGCTCATGGAACGGTCGGCGCAGCGTGTGACCTTGTCAACCTCGCCGTCGAGCGTTGCGACCAGGTCTTCCGTGCTTTTGGTAAGTGTGATGCGGACCGCTCCTGCACCGTGTGCAAGCGCATATTCCAGACTTTCCTTCGCGAGCCGTATTTCTTCTGCGTTGATCATTCTCCTCCGACTGTAAGGTTTTTGATAAGTACGCTTGGTATGCCGCACGATACCGCCACGCTCTGTTCCTTGCCGCATGTCCAGGTGCCGTTGTCGATCTTGAGGTCGCCGGCCACGGCCTCTATGTCGGCGAGCGCCTGCGGTCCGTTGCCGATAATGTTGATATCCTTAACGGGCATGGTCAGGCGCCCGTTTTCTATGAGATATCCACGGTTTACGTAGAAGGTGAAATCGCCTTCGCCGATGCGCACCTCTCCGTTGGCGAACTTGTCCACATAAACGCCCTTGCGCACAGATGCGATAAGGTCGTCGAGCGTACCGTCGCTCCCGCTCTCCATGTAAGTTGTACGCATGCGGGGGATGGGGTTGTACCGGAACGATTCGCGCCGACCGTTGCCGGTGGGGGAGACTCCGTAGAAACCGGCACTGATGCGGTCGTGCAGGTAGGATGTCAGCACGCCGTCGCTCACCATGTAGGTCTTCTGCCCGGGTACGCCTTCGTCGTCGTAACGTATCGAACCCCTGTTGCCGGGGATGGTGCCGTCGTCGATTATGTTGATGCCGCGCCTGCATATGCGTTTGCCCATGCGGTCGCAGAAGATAGATTGCCCCTTGCGGTTGAAATCGGCCTCGAACGCATGCCCCATGGCCTCGTGAAGCAGGATTCCGGAGGCGCCGGCGGCCATGACGACAGGCATGCGGCCTCCTTTCGGGCGCCGGGCGGCAAAGCTGTCGTCGAGCCCGGCGACGGCTTCGGCGGCAAGTTCGTCGATCAGCGTGTCGGTAAGCATCTCGCTGCCGCAGCGGAAACTGCGGGAAACCGAGCGTTGCTCAGTGCGGCCTTCGTGTGCGAAGATGATCGTCACGGTCACGTTTCCGAGCGGACGGCTGTCGGAGCTGAGCTCATCCAGCGAATTGTACATCAGGATTTCGCTCTCCGACCAGGAAAGCATGGCGATGACCTTTGCAACCCTGCTTTCACGGGCCCTGATTGCGGATTCGAGGCGCTCCAGCCACGCGGCCAGGGCGTGCTTGTCGGCCTGCCCCCACTCCAGCTGCATGCTGTAGATTTCGGGTGGGACGGTCTTGATCGCCGGCGTTCCGATGCGCCCGCAGTTGCCGCCTATCGAAGTGGCTGCACGCGCGGCATCCATGAGGGACTGTATGTCTGTTGATTCGGAGTAGGCGTAGCCGGTCTTCTCTCCGCTCAGGACGCGGATTCCGCAGCCGTAGTCGAAATGAAAGCCTCCGGAGGCAACCACACCGTCGCGGAGCAGAAGGTCGTTGTATACTGTCTGCTCGAAGTAGAGGTCGCACCAGTTTCCTCCCTTCAATCCTTCCTCCACAACTGCACGAAGCTGTGCGGGAGTGATGCCGAACAGCTCAAAGTAGCTCTTCATCGCTTTCTACCAGTTTTCTGATCTTCTTGAACTTTTCCTCGTCCTTGATGATGGTGCGCGTGTTGTTGCCTTCGGCCACGAGGGAGAACGGTGGATTGGTGTTGTCTCCTATCATCCACCTGTCGCACAGTGGCATGTAGATGTCGAACAGGTATTTGAGCCCCACGCCGTAGCGCCTGCGGAGCACGTCTTCCTGGATGTTGTGCCCGCCGGATGCCACCCTGTCGCGCACCCTCTGGATGGCCAGCTCGGGATTCTGTACCCAGAGATAGATGAGGGTGATGGTATACCCGCGGCTGCGTGCGTCCTTGATGGTGCTGACCAGCGAACGCGTGGCAAGCGTCGTCTCGATACTGAAATCGGCGCCCAGGTCAAGCAGGTACTGGATTCGCCTGATCATGAAGCGGCTGGCGGCAACGGATGCCAGGTTAGGGTCGAAAGGCGAAAGGCTCTTGGCGAATTCGTCGGAATTCACGAACTCACGGCAATCGAGGATTTCGGGCAGGAAGGTGTAGGAGGCGGTGGTTTTGCCGGCTCCGTTGCAACCTGCCAGAATGTAGAGTCTGGGCATTATCCGTTATGGGTAACTCCGTATCCGAACAGGGCGAAATCGCCGAGCACGGGATCGTCGGGCCAGATTTCGCGGAACCGGTCGGTGATCTCCATGGCCGTCCTGAGGTCTTTCTGCCTGCGCTTGGTAAGGCCGAGGGCGGTCGCCTGGCCGTATACATGAACGTCAAGCGGCACCACAAGGTCTTTCGGCGAGGTTTTCTTCCAGAGGCCCAGGTCGACCTTACCGTCATTGCGAACCATCCAGCGGCGCATCAGGTTGATCTTCTTGTCGGGGGCCTTGGGGTCGTCCTTGCGGCGGAAGATGATGGACCGTATTTCCTTGGCGGACAGCGTCTCGAGGGTCTCGTGCCAGCTGTACCACTCGCGAAGGCGGCCGCAGATAGCCGCGGTTTCGCTCCATTTGACGGTGCGGTGCAGGGAAGTCTCGTCGTCGCGGTATGAACCGGACATCACGTAGTCGTAGGGCTGCCATCCCATCTCGTCGAAAAGGCGCTGGCAGTCACGGATTATCATGGGTCTGCGGCCCCAGGCGAGGTGCGCGGCGAAAATGGCGGCAATCTCCACGTCCTGCAGGGAGGCTCCGCGCCTTACGAATTCGCGGGGGAACGCTATGGGGTCTTCCTCGAAATACTTCGGGTCATTGTATTCCTCTGCCCATTCCCTGAGCAGGTCGATGGTTTTCTGTTTCATCGTGCCGTAAATGGTTTGTCGCCCTGGCCTGTCCAGCGGTACAGCCTTGCGGTGCAACTCTGGATGCCGGTTTCCTTGTCTTTGTGGTTTTCGGATATATACCAGAGGCCGTCGCCCAGGGGGCATAGCCCGGTGGAGCCCCATTTGAAGTCCCATCCGTGCACGCCGCTGGCCTCGTGGTAAAGGCCGTCCTGCGACAGCCTGAGGGTTTCGTGTTTCTCGTCAAGCCCCTTGGGTATGGCCTTGCGGGCATGCTGGCGCACGTCGATGGAGAAGAGGGGATAGTTGGGGTACTGCTCCTTTTTGCCTTTGTACACGGCCATGAAGATACGTCCGGTAAACGGGTCGTATGCCAGGTTCTGGACGCCCCAGGTAGTGTTGCCAGTATAAACGAAGTACTTGTGCAAGGGCTTTTCCGGGCCGTTCGTGGGCACGGTTCCGAACACCACGGGGGTCTCGTATTCCGTCTTCCAGCCGGAGATGTCGTAGCAGAGCAGTATCTGGTTGTCGTTGTCGGTGCGGGAGAGGTCGCCGTAAATGCCGTATGCGACGTACAGATACAGCTTCTTCCTGTTGCAGCTGCCGATTCCGGGGGCGAAGGTGATGCCGTCGATGCCCGAGCAGCCGTAGGTGTGGTTCACGTAATCCTTGCAGGCATCGCGTATGCACACTGTGGTCATCACCCCGTCTTTCTCGGGATCCATGCCGACGCGGTCTATGCGGTCCACGTCGATGATGGCGACATAGAACACCGACTGCTCGTGGCTGAGGTTCTCTATCCCAAGGCGTTTGGCGATACCCTGGCCGATGGAATCGTCCTTGCATTCCAGCGACGCGTACACGCGTCCGTCCGGGCCGAGCGTCATGGCGCCCAGGTGCCCCTGGATGCGGTTGATGGTGCCAAGTATGTTGCCTTCGAGGTCAGTCTTGATGAAAGAGCTGGTAAATGAGAAGTACATGCAGCCTTTGGCACGGTCGAGCGCAATGCCCTGGACATGTCCGTCCTTCACCCCGACGTAAACGGTGTCGGGGAGGTCGGCGGCCAGGGCGCTTGCGCACAACAGCGCGCCTGCAATGAGGCTGAGGATGCGTTTCATTATGCTGTAGCCGCCTCGAGTTTCTTGAGCATCGAGAACATAACCACGCCGGAGATGACGCAGAGAGCCATCAGCACGCACCAGTTGACCCACAGAGGAACGTTGTTCCAGAGCATCGAAGGGATGGAGCTGAGGTAGTTGCCCACCGCGGTGGCGGCGAACCACAGACCCATCATCAGGCCCTTGTACTTGGGAGGGGCCACCTTGGAAACGAAGGAGATACCCATGGGCGAGAGCAGCAGCTCGGCGAAGGTCAGCACCAGATAGGTGGAGATGAGGTAGGTGGGCACCACCGGGTCGGGGGACACACCGCCGACGTTCACCAGCTCGGACGGAGCCGGCTGGCCCTTGGACGCTGCAAGCATGATGAGGTATCCGATTGCAGCCACGAACATGCCGAGGCCGATCTTCTTGGGCGCCGAAGGCTCCTTGCCTTTGTTGGCGAGTGCACTGAAGAGCGCCATTGAGATAGGCGTGAGCGCTACCACGAAGAAGGGATTGAACTGCTGGAACTGCTGGGGCAGGATGTGGAGGGTTTCGTCCATCCCGGAATACATCCAGTAGGCTCCGCCCCACAGCAGCACGGTGACTGCGGCGCAGATGGCCTTGCCCTTGGAAGTTTCGGACTGGAAGGTGCCGAACAGGGTGTAGATGGAAACGGCGATCAGGAACAGCGGCCAGATGCTGAATCCTATGCGGAGAGGGCCGCTGACCGTACTCTGGGTGTAGTCGCGTGCGAAATAGGTGAGCGACGAGCCGTTCTGGTGGAACGCCATCCAGAAGAAAATGACCACTGCGAACACCCAGATGAGGGCGGTGATGCGGTCCTTGGTCTGCTTGGGAGTGAGCTCCACTACGGGGGCGCCTTCTCCGGCCTTGGCCTGCTTGGCGTTGACGTCGGCGTGCTTGAACCAGCTGCGGCAGCCCAGGTAGATTGCGATGCTCACGATTAGCGACACGCACGCTACCGCGAAACCGAGGTTATAGGCGGTGGAGAGCTGGGTGATGTAGTACTGGCTGAAGTCGGTGAGGCTCATCGAGGCCACATCGGCGCCGGGCATGGCCGCCTTGAGCGATTCCAGCAGGCTGGTGTCGGCGAGGGTGCCGTCCAGATACTGGTGGGCGAGGGCGGGAATGTCGGCCTTGTAGATGAGGCCAGCCTTGGACAGATGGCTGTTGGTCAGCGCGGTTGCTGCGGTAGGGGCGAACATTGCGCCGATGTTGATTGCCATGTAGAACAGGCTGAACGCAGAGTCACGCTTGGCGGAGTATTTGGGGTCGTCGTAAAGGTTGCCGACGAGGACCTGCAGGTTTCCTTTGAACAGGCCGGTTCCCACTGCGATGAGCAGCAGGGCGCCGATCATCAGCGCGAGCGCGAAGCCGCGCCCGGAGAATGCGTCCGTGGGGATGGCCAGGCAGAGATAGCCTGTGAACATCACGCATACGCCGGTTATGACGCACTTGCCGAATCCTATCTTGTCTGCCAGCCAGCCACCGATGACCGGCATGAAGTAGACGGCCGCGAGGAAAATGGCGTAGAACTGGCCCGCAGCTGCTGCGGAGAATCCGAATTTTGCCTGCAGGAAGAGCAGGAAGATGGCTAGCATTGTGTAGTAGCCGAATCGCTCGCCAGTGTTGGCGAGTGCGAGAGCGAATAAGCCCTTGGGCTGACCTTTGAACATGTTTCTATTGGTTTTATTTCTTCAAAAATACATAATATCTACCGAAACTTCAAGGTTTTTTATTAAATTTGTGAAAATGATGAGAATTATAGTCCAGTCGTTGATGCGCCTTCTGGCGCTGCTGCCCCTGCGGGTGCACTACGTGCTTGGCGATTTCGTATCCTGGCTCGCGGAAAAGGTGTTCCGCTACCGCGAGGCCGACGTTCTCATCAACCTGGCCCGCAGCTTCCCCGACAAGAAATACAAGGAGCTTCAAGCACTCAAGCACCAGTTCTACAAGCATTTCGGAGAGATTGTCGCCGAGACAGTCTGGTTCGGCGGCTGCCGCAGCGGGGAGCGCCTTCACCGTCAGCATCTTGCCGAAATAGTCGATCCCGACGAGATAAACCGCCTTTACGAAATCGCTCCCAGCGTGATGATCATGATGTCGCATGCCGGCAACTGGGAACTCATCGGCGGCATCCAGTCCTACGACTATACGGGCAAGCCCACGCATGTGGACGAGAGCATATATTACGTCATATACCTGCGTCCGTCCACGAAAATGTGGGACAAGATCCTTCACGCCAACCGGATAGCCTCGCTGCGCGACCGCAAGAACTACCGCGGTTACCTTGAGTCCCGCGAGGTGGTGCGTTACGTGCTGGAGCACCGCGACGAGAAGATAATGTACAACTTCATCACCGACCAGCACCCGTATTTCAAGACCAAAGACCCCATGAAGGTGCGCTTCATGAACCAGGACTGCACCACCATGAAGGCTGCGGCAGACCTGGCCATCAAGACCGGCATGTCGGTATGCTTCCTGAGCATGCAGCAGGAGCGCCGGGGATTGTACAAGCTCAACTACATCACCATCTGCGACGACGCCTCCACAATGACCTCGCAGCAGATTATGGACAGATACTACGAACTGCTCCAGAAGGATATCGAGGCTCAGCCCTGGAACTACCTCTGGACCCACAGACGCTGGAAATAACTAACACAATACACTATGACCATCAAAGATTTACAACCTTCAATCGTGTGGAATAACTTTTATTCCCTCACACGCTGCCCCCGTCCTTCCAAGCACGAAGAAATAGTGCGCAAGTTCCTCATGGACTGGGCAAAAGAGCACAAGATCGAGGCCATTGTAGACGAGACCGGAAACGTGATCATGCGCGTTCCCGCCACTCCCGGCTACGAGCATTTGAAGACCGTCGTCCTGCAGGGACACATGGACATGGTGCCCCAGAAGAATGCCGACGTTGCGCACGACTTCCTGAAAGATCCCATCGAGACCTGGGTGGATGGCGAATGGCTGCGCGCAAAGGGCACAACACTGGGCGCCGACAACGGCCTTGGCGTAGCCCTTGCCATGGCGGTCGCAGAGTCGCCCGTGGTTAAGCACGGCCCCATCGAAATCCTCGTGACCTACGATGAGGAGACCGGCATGACCGGCGCCAACGCCCTTAAGGCTGGCGTGCTCAAGGGCGACATACTCATCAACCTCGATTCCGAGACCGAAGGTGAGCTCTACGTGGGATGCGCCGGCGGACTCGATGCCACCGCAACCGCACGCTACCGCCGCAAGAAGGAGCCCAGCGGCCACCTCTGCTACAGCCTGGCCGTCAAGGGTTGCCAGGGCGGACATTCCGGAATGGACATCATCCTCTGCCGCGCCAACGCCAACCGCGCCATCGCACGCGTTCTGCTGCCGTTGCTCGAGCGCAGGGGAGTGAAGCTCATCGACCTCGAAGGCGGAACCCTCCGCAATGCAATCCCGCGCGAGGCGTTCGCCACCGTATACGTTCCCAAGAAGGGCCTTGCCGCCGCAAAGCGTACCGTGGCCCGCGTTGCCGCCGAGCTCAAGGCCGAATATGCCGCTACCGATCCCAAGATGGAGGTGGTGTTCGAACCCTATGTGCCCGCACCCGGCGAGGTCTGCGACCACGAAGATTGCAAGTATGTGAGTGAGGCTGCAGCCCTGCGCTTCGTGCGTGCCGTCCTGGCCTGCCCCGACGGAGTGGAGCGCATGAGCGATTCCATGCCCGGCATGGTTGAGACTTCCAACAACCTCGCCATGGTCAAGATATATCGCGGCGAGTTCTTCGTCAAGTGCCTGATGCGCAGTTCCGTCGACAGTGCCAAGATGGCCCTTGCCGCCAGGATGAAGTCCGTGTTCGAGCTTGCCGGCATCCGTGTGCGCTTCACCGGCGGCTACAGCGGATGGGCCCCCAACGCATCGTCCGAGATTCTTGCAACCATGAAGAAGGTGTACAAGAAGATGTTCGGAGAGGAACCCAAGGTCATGGCAATCCACGCCGGACTCGAGTGCGGCATTCTGGCCGGAGCGTATCCTCACTGGGATATGGTTTCCATGGGCCCGACCCTGCTGAGTCCCCATTCTCCCGACGAGAGGGCATACATCCCTTCCGTCCAGAAGGTCTGGGACTTCCTCCAGGAGGTACTTGTGAACATCCCTGCCAAATAGTTTATGATAAAGCATTTATACAGGATACTGACGGTCGTTCTGGCCGTCAGTATTGGATTTGGGGCCGCAGCGCAGGACAAGGTTGTCCGCACCGTCCTCGACATGGGGCGCAGCGACAACCGCACCATGGAGCATGCCGACCATCTGGCCAACGTGATTGGCGGACGCATAGTCGGCTCAGCGTCCCTGACGCAGGCGGAGGCCTGGGTTAAGGAGCAGTTCGAGTCATGGGGCCTGGAGGTAATGGTCCAGGAAGCCGGCACGATTGCCGTCGGCTTCAGCCGCGGGCCATGGTACGGCCGCGTCTATGGCGACTCCGGCATGAATCTTCATTTCGGTACGCCCGCTTATACGGCCGGTACTCATGGACGCGTGAAGGGACCGGTTCTGATCGAACCCCATTCCCGCCGCGAGCTGGAGCGAATGAAAGGTGCCCTGAAAGGCGCCTGGGTGCTGCTGGACGCCGAGTCCAACGGCATGGCCATAGACAGGACACAGAAGGCCCGTGACAAGCGCGACGAGATTAAATCCAGGAACGAGGAGATCGAGCGCAGGAATATGGAAATCCAGCGCTGGAACTGGGAGCACCGCGACTCGGTGGCCCGCAAGCCGCTGCCGTACGAAAAAGCCACCGCGCTGTTCTACGACGAGATGGTGGAGGCCGGCGTGCTGGGATTCATCCGTGCCGCCAAGGTGCCTCTCCAGGTGATGTATGACCGCGCCGGATGTTTCGACCTCACCATGGAGACGCTCCCGACTGCCTGCGACATCCTTCTCGACGAGGCCCAGTTCGCCGCCTTGAAGCGCAGGGCGCTGCGGCGCGAGTCCTTCGAAATCGAATTCGACATCCGCAACCATTTCTTCCGCGGTCCGGTGGCGTATCACAACGTAATAGGCGTGATGCGCGGGAGCAAGTATCCCAAGGAGTACGTACTCGCCGGCGGACATCTGGATTCGTACGACAACGGCACCGGAGCGGTGGATGACGGCAACGGCGTCTCCGTTACCATGGAGGCCGCACGCCTGCTTGCCGCCTCCGGAGCCAAGCCCAAGCGGACGCTGCTGTTCTGCATATGGACTGGAGAGGAGTTCGGCCTGCTGGGGTCCAAATTCTTCGTGGAGAACAAGACCGTGCCGATGGAGTCCATCTCCAATTACTTCAACCGCGACGGAGGTCCGCTGATGGCGACCGGCGTGAGCGTGCCGCCCGCGATGTACGACGATTTCGTTAAAGTCTGCAAGCCGCTGGAGGATTATTGCGCGGACGTGCCGTTCGTTGTCGAGAAGAGGAACGGGCAGCCCGGGCCTCGTCCAACCAAGCCCGGCGGCAGCGACCATGCCCACTTTGCCATGAACGGCGTGCCTACGATTTCGTTCCGCGAAACCGATCCCGACGGGATGAATTTCGACTACCGCGAAATCTGGCATACCGAAAGCGATATCTACAACAAGCTCATTCCCAGGTACATGGAGCATTCGGCCGTGGTTACGGCCGTAACCATGTACGGAATCGCGAACCTCGACCATCTGCTTTCCCGCGACGGGCTGTATACCGACTAGGTTGATGATCGACCATATAGAAAACGACCTCTGGGAAAAACTCCCGGAGGTCGTTTTTTAAGTGTTGCTGTTTCTGGCTCTTAGGCTTCCTCGGCGACGACGTTGATCTTGACGTCGGCGAAAACGCCCTTGTAGCACTTGACCTTTGCTTCGAACTCGCCAAGCTCCTTGATTTCGGGAACCTCGACGTTCTTCTTGTCAACCTCGAAGCCTTTCTCCACGAGTGCTGCTGCAACCTGTGCTGCGGTGACGGAACCGTAGAGCTTGCCGCTCTCGCCGACCTTCACTGCAACCTGGACGGGTGCTGCCGCAATCTTGGCTGCCTTGGCCTCGGCCTCGGCGATATTCTTGGCTTCCTTGTGAGCCCTCTGACGGATGGTTTCCTCGTGCTGCTTGAGAGCGGAAGGGGTGCCGATGGCGGCGAATCCCTGGGGAACCAGATAATTGAGAGCGTAACCGGTCTTTACTTCGACCACCTCACCGGCATCGCCGAGATTGGCCACATCTTTCTTAAGTATGATCTTCATAACGCTTCAATTATTTAAGGAGGTCAGTAACATAGGGAAGGAGAGCAAGGGAACGTGCACGCTTGATAGCCTGGGCGACCTTGCGCTGGAACTTGAGGGAAGTACCGGTGATGCGGCGGGGGAGAATCTTGCCCTGCTCGTTGAGGAACTTCTTGAGGAACTCGGGATCCTTGTAATCGACGTACTTGATGCCGGCCTTCTTGAAGCGGCAGTACTTCTTCTTGCGAACCTCTACGGTAGGAGGGTTCAGATAACGGATTTCGTTGTTTTCGATAGCTGCCATGACTTATTCCTCCACATTTTCGGGTTCAACTTCAGCCTCGACTGCCACGGGCTCTTCGGCCTTGGGGGCAGCGGCCTTGCCGGCGCGCACCTGACGACGGTGCTCGGCATAAGCGATGGAGTTCTTGTCCAGGGCCACGGTGAGGAAGCGGATGATACGCTCGTCACGGTGATACTGGGTCTCGAGAACATTGACGAACTGAGGGTCCGCCTTGAATTCAATCAGGTAATAAAAACCTGAGGTCTTGTGCTGGATTGGGTACGCGAGCTGCTTGAGCCCCCAATCCTCTTCGTACACGACTTCGCCGCCGTTGGCTTTGATGAGATCGGTGTACTTGGCAACCGCTTCCTTCATCTGGGTGTCAGACAAAACGGGAGTTGCAATGAAAACGGTTTCGTACTGTTTGATCATAATGTTTGTTGATAAATAATTATAGTCCCTTTTAAGGGGGTGCAAAGATAGTCATTCTTTTGACAATTACCAAGTTTTTTATAATTTTGTCTGGTTTTGCCGGCGGCCTTCGCTTCCAGGCCCCAAAAAACTTGGGGAAAAGGGGCCCGGAAGCGTATGCCGCCGGCAAAACGAAGTGAATGAGAATGAATTATTTTGAAGAACTGAATAAGGACTATCGGTTCAAGGAGGGTTTCCATACCTGTATCAATTGTGGGACCTGTACTGCCGTTTGCCCTGCGGCGGAGTTTTACCGCTACGATCCAAGGAAGATAGTATCGAT
>JAEELG010000050.1 GCA_016288775.1 Bacteroidales bacterium
ATCTCGGACTTGCCGGTGTCCTTGTTCTTGATGGTGGAGAGGGTGAGGGTTATTGATGCCATAATTCCATATTTTGTTAACACCTCAAAGTTACAAAATACGGGGGACAAAATCAAGAATTTTTGTCCCCATAATTGAGCACTAATGATAATTGGATAGATTTACCCCTCTCGCCGAACGGCTTATATTATATTGATTAACAAATAGTTATCTTCTTATTTGTTCTCTTTCGTTTTCCCGTGTTTTCGTTTCTTACTTTCCGATGCAAAAACGGCTGAAGATTAGGCCAAGCGTTTCTTCATTTGATATATGACCGGTGATGGATCCAAGCGAATCCAGGGCGGCGCGCAAATCCTCGGCCAGCAAGTCGGAGGGGAGTCCGAGTTCCATTCCTTCGCGGACACGTGCAAGGGAGTCTGCCGTCGACCTGAGGGCTTGTGCGTGACGTGCATTTGTAACCAAAGTGCCGGTTGCGGCTGCCAATCCGGACTTTGAAACGAGAAGGTTGCGTAGTTCGTCCAATCCCTGTCCATTTTTGGCGGAAAGCATAAGGTAATCTATGCTATAGTCTTTAAATTCAGCGCGAGAAACAGAAAAGTTATAACTTATAACATTTTTGTTACAAGGGGCTATGTCAGCCTTATTGGCAATAATTATCAGTTTCTGTGAACTGAAATCGGGCACCCTGGCCAATTCTTTGACTGCCTCGGAGAACTCTGCTTCGGAACGGTATTCTGACAGGTCCAAAAGGCCGAGGATCATCTCGGCTTCGGCGGCTTTACGGTATGTTCTTTCAATGCCGAGCCTCTCGATTTCATCGGAAGCGGACCGTATGCCTGCGGTGTCGATGAATCTGAACAAAATGCCGTCGATGACACAGGTTTCCTCCACTGTATCCCTTGTGGTTCCGGGGATGTCAGACACGATTGCGCGGTCATCCTTGAGCAAGGCGTTGAGAAGGGTGCTCTTGCCGCTGTTCGGCGGGCCGATTATGGCTACGGGAACGCCGTTTCTCACAGCATTTCCCACCTTGAAGGAGTCGGCCAGGCTGCTGCAGCGGTCAATGGCCGATTCTGTCAGTTCTTTCAGGTGATTCCGGTCTGCGAATTCCAGGTCTTCTTCGCTGAAGTCGAGTTCCAGTTCCAGGAGGGAAGTCAGCTCAAGAAGCTGCGCCCTTATGCCTTCCAGTTCTGCGGAAAAACCTCCGCGCAATTGATTCAAAGCGACCTTGTGCTGAGCTGAAGAGGAAGATGATATAATATCCGCAACGGCTTCTGCCTGAGCTAGATCCATCTTGCCGTTGAGAAAGGCTCGACGGGTGAATTCTCCGGGTTCGGCAAGCCTTGCCCCGGCATCTGAAAGGCGCTGCATGAGTTCCGCCAGAACATACGTAGATGCGTGACAGGATAACTCTACCATATCTTCTCCGGTATATGATCTTGGGGCCTTGAATATGCTGACAAGCACTTCGTCAAGGTCGGTGATGAGGCCGAAGCGCAGGCTGAACCCCGTAGCTGAAGCAATGGTTCCGCGGCGCAGCTTTACAATCCGGTCTGCGAGTTCCAGGCATCCCTGCCCGCTTATGCGGACGATGCCGATGGCGCCGCCGCTTCCTGATGCCGGAGCGTATATGACGTCGTCAATGTGCATGGCGGTATTCGAAATAGTCCTTGATTGATTGTTCTATGGGTGTGCAGGGCATCCCGAGTTCGGCGCGTGCCTTTGAATCGTCGTACCATTCTTCGACAAGCAGTTGCCTGACATTGCGGCTTACAACCAGGTTGCGCTTGCCATGGGCCTCGAGGCGGTCACCCAGGGCGCCGGCCGTAAGGCACAGGCCGCGGGGGAGGACAATGCATGCCTGACGGTATCCGCATACCGCCGATTGTATAACATAGAACTCCTTAAGGGTCATTGCTTTACCAGTTGTCAGATAACGTCCTTGTGCAAGTGGATTGTCGAGGGCTGCAACTATGGCGGAGGCAACATCCCTGGCGTCTATGAAGCTCTTGCCTCCGGGCGGTACGGCCATAAGCGGCTTGCGCCAGCCGGCATCCAGCAACTTGCCGGAGGACGGTTTTCTGTCGTAGGGGCCGATCATGAATCCCGGGAGGATGATGACCACTCTCAGGCGCGGATGTGACGACGCGAATTCTGTAAGGGCGATTTCGCTTTCGCGCTTGCTCCGGGCATATAACGAGCAGGTAAAAGGTCCGCCGAAGCCTGAGTTCTCGTCGGCAGGGGAGTCGGCGCTTCCCGAAGCCACCGTATTGGCGCTGCTTACGTCGACGAGTGTGCCTCCGCCCAGGCCGTTGAGCAGCCGTGCCAGAGTGAGTGGAAGAACACTGTTAACCGGTCTGTAGTCGTCGATGCTGCCGAGAGTCATATCGGTGACGCCTGCGCAGTTTATCGCAGCCTTGCACCCTACAATGCAGTCGCTCAGCAGGCCTTCGTCAAGTATGGATCCTGTTATGAGTTCCAGTTGCCCGGGCTCGGCGCATGCTGATACTGCCGGATCCAGGGCGGAACCGTCGCGTATGATGCAGCGTACCTTTCTGCCTTGGGCCAAAAGCAGCTTCAGCACATTGTGGCCAAGCAGGCCCGTGGCTCCCAGCAGAAGGATCATGCTTCTATATGCAGTTCGTGAGATGCGATCCTGAATTCGAAGTCGTCGCCCATATGCTTGCCCAGATCGTCGGAAATCTTGATGACGGCTTCCCAGGGATCCTTTGCGCTCATGCGGCAGCGGCTGAGCTTCATGACAATGTTCGCGGCCTTGTATCCCGGTATGCCGGGGTCGCAGGTCAGGTTGGTTCCGATGCCTGCACTTACCTTGATGCGTCCCTTGAAGTAAGCGGCCACATCTCTGTATTTTTCAAAGGTTAACGCGTTGCTGAAAACGAGCAGTTTCGTGCGTGGATCGATGCCGAATTCCTCAAGGCGGGCGATAATCATGTCGCCTATGACCTTCTCGTCGCCGGAGTCCTGGCGGAAGCCGTCGAGCAGCTTGGCCTGCTTGAGCGTAAGGGTATGCAGGAACGATGCGGTGGTGAAGGTGTCGATGAGAGCGGTGCCAAGTGCTCCGTCGTACACTTTGATCCAGTCTTCAAGACCGAGGTAGTTAGCCCTCTTGAAGCCGAAGACGCCACTGTGGAACATCATCCATTCGTGAGGGAAGGTGCCGACCGGAATAAGGTTGTATTTCTTGGCGAAGAGCACGTTGGAAGTGCCTGCGCAGTACTTGGGACAGCGTTCCTTGAGCCGGGCGACCACAGCTTCGTGAAGGTCGGACGAGAAACGGCGCCTTGTGCCGAATTCCGAGAATCCGAGGGCGTTTTCGTTGGCAATGTCAATCTTGGCGTCGAGCAGGGCCATGGCGGTCTTCATGTCGACCTTGACGCCGCGCCTGCGGTTGCGTAGCTCGGCGACCGTGGCCAGTATGGGCACCTCGTATAGCGTCACTTTGTAGAGATAATCGGTGACGTCAATCTTCAAATGCCCTTCGTCGTCGAGGCGGCAGTCTATCTTGTCGGCCTCGAAGCGGAAGCCGCGCAGCCACTCCCAGTAGTTGCGGCTGATATACTTGATGCGGGACGTCACATAATCGAATTCGTCGTCGGTAAGCGACAGCTCCGACATCTTTGCGAGCTCCGATTTCAGTTCGGAAAGAAACGCCCCGTCATATACTTCCCGCGCCCTGTCGTTGAACGTGAAAGTGCCCTCCGCAAGCGGGAAGAGCTGGAAATAAGCGTTCGAAGTAGAGAACTTGTAAAGGTCGGTGTCAAGAATGCTGAGTATCATGATGCTAATATTTGAAGCTGCTGCCGCCGACGAATTCGCGGAGCAGGGAAGTAGGCGGTATCTCGCGGTCGCTGACCGGCATGAAATAGCTGAGGAACTTCAGCAGACGGTTGGCCTCGCTGTATTCAGGGCAGTTGCGAGGCACGGTGGCGAGTATCTGTTCCGCATGCGTTCGTATGACGGCGAACTCCACCAGATAGGCTGAGTTGAACAGCACGTCGGCCGTCTCCTGGAAAGGATAGATCCATTTGACCTCCGCCCTGCGCACGTTGGGCCAGTTGCTGATGGTCTCGCGGGCCGTAAACGCTCCCTTGTTGTAGTCGCGCACTATCCTGCGGAGCAGGCGGTTGTCGCTGGTGGGGATGCAGTTGTGGTCGTCGAGCGAGATGCTAACTATGGTGTTGATGAAAATCTTGAACTTGGAGGCGTCGGGAATCTTGTCCGTGAGTGCCGGGTTGAGTGCGTGTATGCCTTCGACCAGCAGCACGGTGCCGGGAAGGAGTTGAAGCGTTTTGCCGTTGTATTCACGCTTGCCGGTCACGAAATTGTATTCCGGAACCTGGACCTTTTCGCCGCCGAGCAGTCTGACAAGGTCGTCCTGCATCGCGGCGTGGTCTACTGTATCGAAATTGTCGAAGTCGAAACTGCCGTCGGGGAGGCGCGGAGTGTCCATCCTGTCTACGAAGTAGTCGTCGGTGGATACCGACTGGGGCCGCAGCCCACAGGCCATCAGCTGGATGCTCAGTTTCTTGGTCACTGTGGTTTTGCCGCTGCTGCTCGGGCCGGTGATGAGCACTAGGCGGAGTGCTCCGCAGCGGTAGCGGCGCTCGATTTCCTCGGCGATCTGCACTATCTTCTTTTCCTGAAGTGCCTCGGCAACCTGGATGAGTTCGGATGCGCAGCCCTTGCCGACGGCGTGGTTAACGTCGCCGACGTTGTCGAGGTTCATTATTGCGTTCCAGCGAAGGCTCTCGCGGAACACTTCGAAGGTCTTGGGCTGGGGCTCGAACACCGTCAGCTTTTCTGGGGCATGACGGTCGGGAACGCGCAGCAGCATGCCGTCTTCGTATTGCGAAAGGTCCCAGACCTTGAGGTATCCGGCCGAAGGCACCAGCGCATCGTAATAGTAGTCCGGGGTGTTCTCCAGGGTATGGTAGCGGATATACACCTGGCCGCTGGTTTCCAGGAGCTTGACCTTGTCGTCGTACCCCATCTTGCGGAAGAGATTGATTGCATCCTCCGTGCGTACTTCCACCCGCTTGAAGGCGGCGTCGCCGGCGACTATCTCCTTCATGCGCTCCCTGATGCGCTCTACGTCTTCGCTGGTGAGGGGCGTATCCTTGCGGAGTTCGCAGAAATAGCCTTTGGAGATGGGGCGCCGCATCTTGATCTTGCACTCGGGGAAGACGTCCCTTGCGGCTTTGCTGAGGAGGAAGCAGAGTGAACGGCAGTAGGCGCTGCGTCCGGCATACGACCGGTAATCGAGAAACTCCACCTCGCGGTTGTTGAATGCCTTGTATTTCAGCCCCTGGGAAACGTTGTTCACCTTTGCCGACAGGATGTCGTACGGGCGCTCGAAATCGAACTGCGGAAGCATCTCCGCGAGGGTGGTCCCTTCCTGGAATTCCAGGGTGGTGCCGGTGTTCTTGCAATATATCTTCAGCATGATTTACAAAAATAGCAAAAAATGGTTAAATTTGCACAAAACCACACTATGCTATGAGTCAAGTACATCTTATCGACCATCCCATGATCCAGCACAAGCTGAGCATCATGAGGGAGAAGGAGACGGGCTCCAAGGACTTCCGTCAGTTACTCAGGGAAATATCATTGTTGATGGGTTACGAGATTACCCGCGACCTGCCGCTAACCGAACTGGAAATAGAAACCCCTATAAGCAAGATGACCGCCAGCCGTGTGCTCGGCCGCAAGATGGCCATAGTGCCCATCCTGCGAGCCGGCCTGGGAATGGTAGACGGCCTCCTTGACCTGGTTCCCGTTGCCAAGGTTGGACATATCGGTCTATATCGTAACGAGACAACTCACAAGCCTGTAGTGTATTATTGCAAGTTGCCCGAAGATATTCAGGACCGCCTGGTAATTGTTACCGATCCTATGCTTGCAACCGGAGGCAGTTCATGTGATGCCCTGGACATGCTGAAGGAGCGAGGATGCACCAATATAAAGCTGATGTGTCTGGTAGCAGCACCGGAGGGCATTGCCAAGGTGCAGGAGATGCATCCGGATGTCGATATTTATGTGGCGGCGATAGACGAGCGTCTCAACGACAACGCCTACATAGTCCCGGGACTCGGCGACGCCGGCGACAGAATCTTCGGAACAAAATAAAAAAACAGCCCCGCGGGGCTGTTTTTTTATCTTATGTCTCTTGCGGAGACCTTGCTCATATTGTCCAGCAGGTCGCCGTTCGTCTTGAATTCGTCCATGAGCTGGAGCATGAAATTCATGGCCTCCAGAGGGTTCATGTCGGCAAGCAGCTTCCGGAGTATCCAGATGCGGTTGGCGCTTGCGCGGTCCAGTAGCAGGTCGTCGCGGCGGGTGCCGGAAAGGACTATGTTCACGGACGGGAAGATACGGCGGTTGGAGAGGCTGCGGTCGAGCTGGAGCTCCATGTTGCCGGTACCCTTGAATTCCTCGAAGATAACGTCGTCCATCTTGGAACCGGTCTCGGTAAGGGCCGTGGCCAGGATGGTGAGCGAGCCGCCGCCTTCGATGTTTCGGGCTGCGCCGAAGAAACGCTTGGGCTTCTGCAGGGCGTTGGCGTCGACGCCGCCGGTGAGCACCTTGCCGGATGCCGGCTGAACGGTGTTGTATGCACGTGCAAGGCGGGTGATGGAATCGAGGAGGATGACCACGTCGTGACCGCACTCGACAAGGCGGCGGGCTTTCTCCAGTACCATGTTGGCAACTTTTACGTGATGCTCGGCGGGCTCGTCGAAGGTGGAGACGACTACCTCGGCCTTGACGCTGCGATGCATGTCGGTGACTTCCTCGGGACGCTCGTCGATGAGGAGCACGATTTCGTAAACCTCGGGGTGATTGTCGGCGATGGCGTTGGCTATACTCTTGAGCAGCATGGTCTTACCGGTCTTGGGCTGAGCCACGATGAGGCCTCGCTGGCCCTTGCCGATAGGGGAGAACATGTCAACGACACGGCAGCTGGGGTCGGTTGCATGGCCCTTGCCGAGCAGGTTGAACTTCTCGTCGGGGAAGAGGGGGGTGAGGAAGTCGAAGGGCACGCGGTCGCGGATAAATTCCGGGGTGCGGCCGTTGACGTACTTGATCTTGACCAGGGGGAAGTACTTGTCGCCTTCGCGCGGGGGGCGGATTTCGCCGGTGACGGTGTCGCCTGGCTTGAGGGCGTTGAACTTAATCTGCTGCTGGGAAACGTATATGTCGTCGGGGGAGTTCAGATAGTTGTAGTCGGATGAACGAAGGAATCCGTAGCCGTCGGGCATGATTTCCAGTACGCCTGTAGCCTCAACCGTGCCTTCGAATTCGGGGACGCGGGGCTTCTGCGGCTGCTGAGGTTTGCTGTGCTGCTTGTTCTGCTGCTGGCCTTGCTGCTGGCCTTGCTGCTGGCCTTGCTGCTGAGCGGGCTGCTGGGGCTGTTGCTGCGGTTGCTTGGGAGTATCCTGCTGAGCCTGCTGCTTGGGGGCTTCCTGCGGCTGGCCCTGGGCCTTTTTGCGGCCGCGTTTGCTGTGTGCAGGGGCCTCTTCGGGCTGCTGCTCTGCAGGAGTCTCTTTGACGGGCGCTTCCTTGGCCTTAACCGCTTCTGCCGCAGGGGCTTCCTGCTTTGCCTTCGAGGGCCTGCCGCGTTTGGTTTTGGCTGCCTCCGCCTTGGGTTCCTCTGCCTTGGGGGCAGCGGTCTTGGGCTCTTCAGCCGCAGGCTTTGTCTCTTTAGCCTCGGCCGCAGGCTTTGCGCTCTTGCGGGGCCTGCCGCGCTTGGGCTTTTCGGGGACAGGCTTCAGCGATTCCGCCTTGGCCTCGACATCGAGGATGGCGAAGCCTATATCCTCGGTGGGGGTATGCTTGTTGTATTTGATGTTCAGGTCTGTTGCCAACGCTTCGAGCTGTTCTCTGCTCATTGCATTGAGCTCTACGAGTTTGTGTGTCATGTTGAGTAATGGATTGTGCGCGGAATGGGCGAACGCTGATGCCGCACGATAATTTGATGATGCAAAGATAATAAATTCTGCGAAATTTTCCATATTTGCATTATGAAAAAAATACTGCTGATTACGGTCCGTATCCTGGCTGCATTCTTTTTTCTGCTGGCGGCCGTTTTTTGTGTGACTTCAGTCAGCCCTGTTTACGATTTTGAAGCACCTCAGGCATTCAGCGGCCCCGATATATACAATCCATACGCCGGCATTTCCGGGCGGCCGGAATGGAAGCGCGCGAATTTCCACACGCATACACGCGTAAAAGGTATAATGAACGAGTGTCCCGAATGGCCGGACGTGGTTTACCGCGACTACGAGCGCCTGGGTTACGATATCCTGACCTTCTCCAATCACAACGAGCTGACCGTCCACCCCTTCGACAGCACCCTGCAGGTGAACGTCTATGAGCACGGATACAACGTGTTCAAATTCCACAAGCTGGTGTTCAACCCTTCGCGGATGATACTCTGGGATCCTTTGCTGCCGCTGCTCGTGTCGCAGAAGCAATGGGAGTACGACTATCTGTCGCACAACGCCGACTTTATCGTGATGAACCATCCCGACCATACACGGCACACCACTTCCCGTTCGTTGAGGCTTCTGACCGGATACCGTATGATAGAGGCTGATTCCGGAAAGGGCACGGACCTTTTGTATTGGGATGAGGCGCTGAGCGCCGGCCACTATACCCACTGCCTTATCGGCGATGACTGCCACGATTCCGGCAAC
>JAEELG010000051.1 GCA_016288775.1 Bacteroidales bacterium
CGGGCACAGGGTTCCGACGGGAAGGACGCCACGGCTCCGAAATTGAAGATCGAGGGCGGCGACTGGTATGTTTCCTATGATGACGGCGAGACCTGGGAGCGTTTGGGCCGGGCGTCCGGAGAGGATGGAGACAGCTTCTTCCGGGAAGTGGATGTGTCCAGCGATGAATTCGTGCGGCTGGTTCTTGCTGACGGAAGTTCGCTAAGGATACCGAAATATGTGCCTCTGGACATCGTGCTGGACCTTCCGAAGTATATGGTCTTGGGACAATACGAGGCCCTAAGGATTCCGTATGAAATTGTGGGTACCTACCATGATGACGTGAATATAGCGGTGTTCGTACAGGGGGAATTAATGGCCGAACTGGTGCCGGATGAGAAGGTCGTCTGGGTCTATTCTGAACAGGGACATGATGGCACTCTTATCATTATGCTAAGCACGCCGAACGGAACGACGGTGATGAAGACGTTCACGATTGAAAGACGGAGTCTGGTCATTGGTTATGAAGGATTTATAAATTTTTATACCTCGCTGCCGAGTACCAGCCAGGCTATTATCACAAATAAAGCGGGTGGTAGTCTAAGTATAGTATATCGAAGCAACTCGCCATTCGAGCTTGACACTTCCGAACTGCCTTGGGTGACCGTTGAAAAGGGATATTCAGGATCTGAATCAACCATTAGGCTGAAATTGGAACCAAATGGCGACAATGCACGTTCCGGCCGTTTGTTCTTCACTTTCGAAGAGCTGGGCTGGGCCGGTGTTCGGGAGTATGTAGATATTGACGGCAAGAGCCGGTATTATATACGTATTACCCAGGAGGGTGCCAGCTCAGGAGGCGTTTCGGTGGATGTACTGGAGGCGGTACCGGAGCATAAGGAGTATGAGTTGGAGATTGAGAGCACGGAAGAAAAACTGACCGTGAGGCCGGAGGACGATTGTTACTGGCTCACCTGCAGGGCCGAAAGAAAGACAGAAAAGCTTTGGACGCTGTTCGTGACTGTTTACGCAAATTCCGGAGCCGAAGAGAGAAGGGCGAATGTGCTCTTCTCTGCAGGAGGAGAAGAAAAGGTCGCCCTGGTGGTGAAACAGCAGAATTATAACCTCCAGGAGGAGAAAATGATTAAGATGCAGGTGCTGGCGATGCCGGAGAACGACTATCTAGTGTGGCTTCCGTTCACCGGGCAGTTGTCCTTAAGGGTCGACTGGGGCGATGGGTGCGTGTCCATTTTCGACAGGGGCATCAACAATTCCGAAAAGCCCTTCAAGCACAAGTATCAAGTCAGTGACGGCCAGGCGCGCTTCCTCATCAGTGCGTCGGGTAAAGTGCAAAGGATGAATTCAGGCCAGATATATGAATACGAGACCGTAGAGTCGGTGCTGCAATGGGGCGCCGATCTCGGGCTGGAATCAATGCAGAGCGCGTTCTACAGGTGCAGTACCCTGGTCAGCGTGGCTGAAGACAAGTATGAGGCGTTCAGGGATGTGTCCTCTTTCTCTTCAGTATTCCATAGTTGCAAGAACTTGCAGTATGTGCCGGTGAATCTCTTTGACGGGGCATATAATGCCACCAATTTCGATAAGGCATTCCTGTTTGTCAAATCCGTCACCAGCGAGTCTCCATACACAGTTATCGACGGGAAAAAGATCCACCTCTATGACCGCCCCTACGGACCATACCCTGCGGTATCCAACCACACGACTTGCTTCAGCGACTGCCACTGGGCCGACCAGGAAGCCATACACCTGGCTGGGTGGGATTAGGACCTTGGTCGGAAACCGCATCTGTATAAAAAAGAGTACCGTTTCTGAAGAAAAAAAAGAACTCGACACAAAAAACCGAAAAAAACGTAAACCTCATCGAAAGAATTCACAAAAAGTGATTTACGATTTTTTCGATTCCATTGCGGCAACGATTAATTTGCTCATATTTGCCATCGGCTTGCGATTACACGAAACGGTTCGTGTTAAAAAGGCCTTGTTAAATAATAGAATATTTTCTATTTTTGCAAATCTAAACTTGAATATGAAAATAACAGAATTATATGAATCAAGTTGATATCACTATTTGTCTTGCCTCTGACGGGACCTACAATGCCTATTGTAATGATTATCCTGCTTTGTTTGGAATAGGGAATACTGCCCCTGCAGCAAAAAAGAGTCTTGAGGAAACCCTCCAACTTGTCAAAGAGGATGGCAAGGAGAAAGCCGCATTTTATCCTTCGTGGCTTGATGATGATTATACTTTTATCGTGCATTGGGATGTGCAGACGATGCTTGAGTTTTATTCCGGAATCATCACCCCGACTGCAATCGGTAAACTTGCCGGGATACACCCTAAGCAGATCTGGTCCTATATGCACGGACTGTCAAAGCCCCGTCGCGCGCAAATCATCAAAATTGAAAATGCCGTTCATCGCCTGGGCCACGAATTAATCAATACTGCTTTTTAATATTAGTTATTATTCCTTCTAACTTCATGGCGGTGTCATTAAGCTGGAGTAACCCTTGGTCATCTTGCCATCGCCCTTTTGTTCTGGAAAAAAACGACCGGATTCTCTCTTGACAGTGATCCTATGCCGCGGAGGGCCTCCGGAATAGCGCCGGGGGCCCTCTTTGGCAGATGGCGGGCAGCACGGGCCGGAGCCCGTCAGAGCTTTATGGCTTTGCCTTCAGGCGTCGCCAGTGGGCTCGCACGTAGACTTGCTTGGATGCAGATGCACAGACTCTGTGCTCTTTTGCCGTGGCAAGCTTAGTGGGGTGCTCTTCGCTAAGTTCAATGCGAACGCGACCCGATTTGGCGTCAATTAGTAGATTTATAAGCATTGTTGCCTAATTATTTGAGATACGGATCCAATGGGCGGGTTCGAAAGGACTAGCGCATCTGTATAAAAAATACAGAGTACCGTTTCTGAAGAAACAAAGTACTCTGTAAAGGTTTTGATGCCAAATCTGAGGCGCTTATCTCTCAAAGCATCGCTTATAAATCTAGTTGCAAAGATAAATGCTTTTTTCAATTATTCCAAAATAATTCCGGACTTAAAGTCTGATGGAATAAATCTCGGCTTTGCCGTCGGCGGAGAAGCTGACGCATAGGCGGTTGTGCCAGAAGAATACAGCTTCGGGCTCGTAGGGGAGACCGTGGTCGTTGAATAAGATCTCGCGCTCCAGTGTGCCGGAGGCGATGTCGATGACGCGCAGCCATGCTTCACGCTTCACGCCGACGACCTGGTAGAACTTGCCGTTCTTCATGCAGTAGGCCTGGTCGGTGACCGTTTTTCGTGGTATTTCGAAACGCCGGAGTGGTGCGCTCATGCTGACGGTGCTGCCGTTTTTGTATGGCGGCAGGTCGAATAGCAGGAAGACCGTGCGCTCTTTGTCGGCGGAGTAGCCTTCAATCCACAGGTGCCGGCCGTCCTCATCGGGAATGGCGTGGGGATAGAGTATGCCAAGGCTGTCCGGAGATGGCATCTGGATGGTCTGTGTGATGTCGAATTGGTAGTCACCGCCTTTTCTCCGTATGCGGTAAACGTGGATTTTGTAGTAGCTGTTGGGCGCGTAGTTCTCGGAGGCGTATAGAAGGGGGAATCGGTCGAGCAGGCATGCCTTGCGGCTGACGAAGGTGATGCTGGAATTGTGGAAGTTTTGGTTGAAACCTAAGTATTTGAATGATATTGTCTTGCCGCTTCCTAGGTTGGCTATGCTGACGCCGTGGAAATCTCCCTCCGGGTGCTGGTTCTGGGAATGGAACTGGAAATACAGGTTTCCGAAACAATCTCCGTCGTTCGGGTAGCGCCGGTCTATCGTGCAGATGTGATTCGCCTCAAATGCCTGGGGCTGGGCGGAAGAATCAGGCGTCAAGGAGACCAAAAGGATGACGATTGTGATGAAACGTTTCATTCTTCAAATGTAGTCATTTCCTATGATTTATATACCTGATGCCATTTTAATTGGATGAGAAAACGCCGTTTTCTCGCCTAATAAGCCACAATGCCCCGGATGGTAGTCGGGATAACATCGGCGACTCTTTACGCATCTGTATAAAAACTCGGCGGGATGTATCCAGCGGCGAAAATGGCCCTAAATGAACAGGGTTATAGCCTTGGATTCTGCATATCTTTGAGAAATATAATAATTGTCAGAAATGAAACGGAAGAGCTATCAAGACCCCCAAAGTGAAATTATCACTGAAGTTCTCTATGATGTTATGATATGCACATCTCCTGAGCCTGGTGAGAACGAATTGACATTTGACGAACCTCTTGACTAATATTAATCTCATGAAATACATCAAATTAACCGCGTTAATCGCAATTGTTGCAGCCGCTGTGTCCTGTGCTGTTTCAGAGCCCGAATGCTCGGAAATGAATTCTGCACAAGATGGACGTCAAGTCACACTTGTTGCTACCTGGGGCGATCCGGAAACCCGCACGGAGCGTGCATCCGATGGGGCTGTGCTTTGGAGTCCGGGCGATGAAATAAGCCTTTTCTACGGCAGCGGAACCGAAGGCGGGAGCCGGTTCACAAGCCAGAACACCGAGCCGGCAAGGGTGGTTCAGTTTACTGGAAACATCAGCGTCATAACTGGCGGAAATGAGGTAAACACTGAGGATACGTACTATTGGTCAGTGTATCCCTACAATCCGACCGCGTATTGCGACGGCACGTCAATTACGACAGTCCTGCCCGCTGCACAAGTAGCGACTCCGGATACTTTCGCCGACGACCTTTTCCCCTCGGTCGGCCGTTCCCTCGGCCTTACTATGGGCTTTTACAATATCTGCGGAGGCCTGAAATTCACAGTTTCAGAAGAAGGCATCAGGAGCGTGACGCTACAGGGCAATAACGGCGAGATTCTCGCCGGCACATTGACCGTGGCCTTTGATGACACCGCTCGGCCAGTCGTTCAAAACATTGCTGAAGGCTCTGAAAAAATCACTGTATCTGCTCCTGTCGGAGAGACGTTCGAAGTCGGTCGGGCTTACTATATCGTGCTGGTGCCAACCGTTTTTGAGAAAGGTTTTACCCTGACGTTTAAGAATGCAGACTGTGAAGCGGTTTATAACCGCGAGAAGGCAACCACAATCAAGCGTTCCGGCTTCGGCACCCTGACAACGCCTGATAAAGACCTTGTATGGCAGACTTCTTCTTACGTTAATATTCCTGACGAGAATTTCAGGGCATACATGGTTCAGAATTTTGATACCAACGGTAATGGCCGTCTGGATTTCGAGGAAGCGGAAGCGGTGAAGGAAATTAGTGTTCGCGTTAATGATTTGAATATTAAATCGCTGGAGGGTATTGAGTATTGCACCAATCTGGAACGGTTATATTGCAACGGCTCTGTCATAGATGGTGTCCCTACGGGACTCAGTAGCCTTGATGTCTCGCACAATACATGTCTGACTTATCTTTATTGCGGAAGGAATCCATTAACGGAGTTGAACCTAAGTAACAATACTGGGTTAAGTGAGCTTTGGTGCCACTATACAAATATCAGCTCTTTGGATCTCAGCAACAACATTTCGTTGCAAAATGTATATTGCAATAACAATAAACTGGAGACTTTTGAGTTAGGGCAGAATAATGTAATTGTTCATTTAAATTGTGCGGAAAACAGTATTCAGAGCCTCAATTTAGCGGGCTTAACATCATTGAATAAGCTTTATTGTGCTTCCAATCAATTGACAAGTTTAATTGTAAGTTCCTGCAGCGCACTTGATTATCTGTCTTGCAGCAATAATAACTTGACATCTTTGGATGTGAGCGCCAATACGGCATTGACAGGCATCAGCTGTTCTTCCAATCAATTGACGAGCCTTGATGTCAGTACAAACACAGCCTTGGCCAGCTTGTCTTGCCAGTCCAATCATTTGACCGTTTTGGATGTGAGCGATAACCCCAACCTGACTAGTCTTAATTGTACCTCAAATCCTGATCTCGCGGTGGTGTGGCTGAAATCCGGTCAGTTTATCGAATCATTTAACTATGATGCTGATGTGACCACCATTAGGTACAAGGGCTCCAGCGGAGCACCTATGGTTATCAATACCGCTGATGAACTGATAGCTTTCTTGGGCAATCCTAATTGTGATGTGGAACTCGGCTCGGATATTGATCTCAGTGGCAGGTCTTTGCCTATTGTCGATAACTACAGTGGCACTTTCAACGGGATGGGACATACAATCAGGGGACTTGAATCCAGCGTGCCGATGTTCTCTACCCTCAGCGGTGTGGTCAGCGATATTACATTTGACTCAAGTTGCGCATTCGCGCCGTCTGTGCCTGTGTTCGGTATAGTTGCAGGAACCAACAATGGCAGTATCACCAAGGTTATTAATAAGGCTTCCGTGAATTACAGTGCGGAATCTATTACGGAGCCGGTGCTTATCGCCGCTATTGCCGGTATTTCGACCGGCGGTATCTCGGACTGCGTGAATGAAGGCCCTGTGTCTTTGGCTTCAAATGGAGGTGTCGTTGGCCTTGGCGTTGCCGGAATTGTGGCCTATCAGTCATCCACACTTTACAATTGCGTTAACCGTGGGCCTGTTTCTTTCTCTGCTCCATACATATCCGAAAAAGCCACTGTTGTTGACGCAATGGGTGCACTTCCCGGAGTCGGTGGCGTATCTGCCATCGGCGCTCCCGGTTTCAGCATGCAGAAATGTGACAACTACGGAAAAGTGAGCTATAACCTTTATGCTGCCGAAACTGATTTGACCGTGAGCATGAGCCGCAACCAGATTGGCGGTGTCGTGTCGTCGCCTTGTGGGGAAGTACGCAACTGTAATAATTACGGAGAGGTGAACGTTTCGCTTAAACATAGCGTCCCCGGAACGGAACTGCCGTTTGAGTTTATAGCGTGCGTTGGAGGAATCGGTGGAGGTGACTATCTGTTCACGGGCTCCAACAGTACGGAGAATAAGGCATTCAATACAGAGTACATTAACTGCTTAAATGAAGGCACAATCATCGTTGATTCGGATGCATCCCTGTCAAATACGGCAGTTGGCGGCATTGTTGGCTGGCCGGGGCAGGAGAAGGCCTACGCAGGTTACATCAGCAATTGTATTAATAAAGGGAACATTGTTGGCCGAGGGGTGATGAAGTGCCGCCTTGGCGGTGTATCGGGAGGTACGGGTCAGATGTTTAGATGTACAAATGAAGGAACCGTCACCCTTGAATCCGGAAGTGTCGCTTCTGCACTTGGGTCGCTATGCGGCTTCCATTCCCAGAATCAGTACATATTGAACTGTGTCGCCAAGGGAGAGGTGATTTGCAATGTCCCAGATGTGACAGGAGGAATAAGTGGTTTCATCGGAAATCTTGGCAATGCCGCCAACCAAACGGCGACCGGTTGCTCCATTGACTGCAAGATAACCGTTGCTACATATGATCCCAACACGGTGGGAATGATTGTCGGAAAGTTCAACGGAACCAGCAGGCCCATAGTGCTTGGCGAGGACAGTCCTATCCAGGTTTCAGGATCAATCAACGGGACTCCTGCATCAGACTCAAACATCTATGGATTGATGAACGACTCAAACCACACGATTTATTACGTTATCAAATAAGGTTCAAATGCATTGATCCGAAAATAGAATTATTAACCACAAAATACTATAACGAATGAAAAGATTATTTATTCTTCCGCTTGCGGCGGCGCTACTCTTTGGGTGTGCGAAAGAGTCTGTGTTCGAGCCGCTTCCGGACGCTGACCTTATCCCGATCAACCTGGACGGATCGATCTCCCAGGTTGCGACAAAGGCCACGGCCCAGGGCTTCGTGGACGGTGACGCCGTCGGCCTCTATGCCGTCAACTATGGTGAGGGCAACACGGTTGCCGGTACACTTGAAGCCAGCGGCAACCAGGCCGACAATGTGAAGTACGTGTTCGATGAAACGGCGTACAAGTGGACGCCGGTAAAGGGCGTATACTACAAGGACGTCAATACCCACGTTGACCTGTATGTGTACTATCCCTATCAGGCCGGCATCAGCGATGTAGAGGCCTCCGGCTTCGAAGTCCAGAAGGACCAGAGTGCAGCAGCTTCCCAGACGGCGCTTTCCGGCTATGAAGCCTCCGACTGGCTGTGGGGCAAGGCCACTGATATCACACCGAGCGAATCAAGAGTCAGCATACCGCTCAGCCACAAGCTCTCTGCCGTTCAGGTGACTCTCGTTGAGGGCACCGGCTTTGGCGAAGATGAATTCGCCTCACTTGCAAAGAGTGTGATACTGACGAATACAACAAGGAAGGCCACGCTAAACTTCAGGACTGGCGAAGCAACGCCCCTCGGCAGTCCGCAGCTGGACGGCATCGTGATGTGCCCGCAGGAGGGTGGAGCCTTCAGGGCCATTGTCATCCCCCAGAGCGTTGCGGCAGGCACACAGCTGTTTGCAATTACTCTCAATGGCATCTCCTACTCCTTTACACAAGACGCAATTGTCACGTATCAGGCCGGCAAGCAGATGAACGTTGACATCACGCTGAACAAGAAGACTCCTTCAGGCGACTATGAACTTGTCCTCGGCAGCACGACCATTGTGGACTGGACCGAAGACAGGAACACCCACGGCGGAGAAGCCAGGCAGTACTTCGTAGTAAACGTCGAAACGCCTGGAACCCTCGGCGATGTCATTGCCGCTGCGGGTAAGAATCCAGCGAAGATCAGGAACCTGAAGGTTACGGGGCAGGTAACAACGGAGGATTTTTATTTCATGCGAGATAATATGGACATCCTTGAGGCAGTGAACATGAAGGAGACAAAGATTGTCAACGTAGAGTTAAAGGGTGAATACTATGATGATATTATTCCGGGGGCTGCTTTTTCCGGGAAGAAATCATTAGTATCATTTGTGTTCCCAGAGGTGGTTACGGAAATTGGTGCTAGTGCTTTTAAATCCACAACACTATCCGGATCTATTGTTCTGCCTTCGGGGACTCAGAGCATACAGTTTAGTGCTTTTAGCCAAACCGCTATTACTAGTATAAGTTTCCCATCTTCTTTGCAAACCATAGCAGAACAGGCATTTTATCAATGCAGATCACTCTCCGGTAATCTTGTTCTGCCATATGGATTAAAAAGCATTGGAAGCGCCGCTTTTCGAGATTGCTCATTTAATGGACATTTGGAAATACCTAATAGTATTGAGTCTTTGGGGTCAGAGTCTTTTTATGAAGCAGGATCATTTACAGGTGATTTGACTATCCCTGAGGGGCTATCTTACATCCCCCCTTGTGCATTCTATGGGACTTCTTTTACTGGTAGATTGTATTTATCAAATGTTACACAATTTGGGAATTCAGCGTTTGGTTCTTGCTTGTTCTCAGGTGAATTAATTATTCCGGATGGAGTAATTGAAATACCTGGAAGCTGCTTTAGTCAAAATAATTTTACATCCATTGTTTTTCCAAATTCCATTAGGTCGATTAGCGCGCAAGCTTTTGGTTGGAATTATCATTTGATGGGAAATGTCGTTATTCCGGAAGGATGTGTATCGATTGGCCAGTCTGCTTTTGTTAATTGTACCAATATCCAAGCTCTTATCATTCCTTCTACCCTTCAAACTATACAAGAGTATGCATTTGCCGGATGCGCATATATTTCTTCAATTATTTCTAATTCAGTTGAGCCTCCCTTAGTACAAGCTTATGCTTTTGATGGAGTTGCAAAGGATAATTTTACAGTTGAAGTGCCATCACAGTCTGTAAAACGTTATCAAGCCGATTCCGGATGGAATGATTTCAAGCGCATTGCTGCCCATTATGACTTTTCGTTGAGCCGCCAGTATATGCGAGCCCTTAATGGCGAACAGTCAAGGACCTATGTGCTTCGCGCCCCCGCCAATTTCTCCTGGAGCGTTGATGCCTCAATACTTCCTGACTGGGTGACCGTAAGCCCTATGAACGGTACCGGCAAGACTGACATTACGATAAGCGTTAGTGATATGCCGCGCACGAATGATACGTTTGAGATAAACGAGGGCACATTCAATAATCCTTCTTATAAAAACTACAAAGGCCGTAGTGGCGAAGTAGTGTTTAAATTGGATGATAAAGATTATTCATTCACGTTTGATGTAGAGCAGTATGACTACGACTATCCTGACGGATATGTCCAGACTCTTCAGACCGCTACTCAAGGCCCAGGTATTGATTTCGTATTCACCGGCGAAGGCTATGACGCACGCGATATAGCCAAAGGAACGTTTGCTGCCAATGCTGCCGATGGCTTTAATCATCTATTTGATCTGGAACCGTACAAGACGTATAAGGATTATTTCAACGTCTATGTAGTCACGGCAAAGAGCGATGACAGCGGAATCGGCACAGTGAATACCGTTAAAGACAGCAAGTTTAGCACCGTGTTTACTCAAAACCGAATCCGTTGCGGAAATCCTGACGCTGTTTTTGCCTGGGCAAAGAAGGCTGACGCATCAATGGATCTTAGCAAGAGCCTTGTGATTCTTCTTATGAACACTTCCACATATGAGGGCATTTGCTATATGTACGGCGATGGCTCTGCCCTTGCCTGTTGCCCCGTCAGCACAGAAGCATATCCATATGATTTCCGTGGGATAGTACAGCACGAGGCCGGTGGCCACGGATTCGGCAAACTAGCGGATGAGTATATCTACCACAACGCATATATCCAAAATTGCGATTGCTATTGCTGCGATCACCCTCAATCTGATGATGATACAGGATCTTCATTCGGCTTCTACAAGTCCCTTGGTTGGTATAAGAACCTCTCTATGATTGGTGATGCCAAGCGGGTACCCTGGACACATCTCATCTACCACCCCCAGTACTCAGACTATGTTGACATGTTCGAGGGTGGCTATATGCACAGCCGCGGTATCTACCGCTCGGAGGCTACTTCCTGTATGAACAACAACATCCCGTACTATTCCGCCATCAGCCGCCAGGCAATCGTGGAACGTATCAAGGCTATCGCCGGAGAGGAATTCACCCTGGCAGACTTCTATGCCCACGATGACGACAGTTTCGGTACCATCACCAAGGCTGGCGCAGCAAAGCCGGTTGACCGCACTTTCGGGGTTGATCCTATGTTCCATCGCGGCAGCGGGGAAGGCCCCATCTACATGGGCGAGCATCCAAACGTACAGTAAAAAGGAGGACACAGTTATGAAAAAAACAGTATATATCGCATTAGCAATGATAGCCCTGGCCTCCTGCAACAGGGTAGCCCCCGAGGTCTCCGACGGCCAGATACGTTTCCGTCTCAGCCTGCCTGAAAGCAAGGCAACAGCTTCTGCTTTCGAGTCGGGAGATGCAGTCAGTCTTTATGCAGTGGCTTACGACGGCACGACCCAGATGCCCCTCCAGATAGGTGGCAACTGGCTCAACAACGAGAAGCTGACATTTAACGGCTCAGTCTGGAGCGCGGCGAATGCCCTTTATTGGGCCAATAGCGCTTGCGACTTCTACGCGTTCTATCCCTATCAGGCCTCCATCGGCTCGATGGAGAAGTATCCCTTCTCCCTGGCCGTGGACCAGAACTCGGCCCGCGTCGGCGATGTGCCCGGTGGCTATGAAGCCTCCGACCTCATGTATGCCAGCGCTGTGAATGTGAGCCGCAGCGACGGCGCTGTTGACCTTGCATTCCACCACATGATGAGCAAGCTCGTTGTGCGAGTGGTGAAGGGTCCGCAGTTCGAAGGGGATATTCCGAATGACATTGTTGCCCACGTGTATAACACCGTGACGGACTGCACCGTGGATTGGACCAAGGGTTCCGTTGAGAAGGACGCCTTCGGCGTTAAGAACACGCTGACGATGAAGAAGATCAGCAACGAGCGCTTCGAGGCCGTCCTGGTGCCCCAGAACATCGAGAAGCGGACTCCTCTCATCGAACTCACGATGGGCGGCATCGCCTACCTGCTGGAATACTCGTTGAGCTTCCGCCCCGGCTACTGCCACTACGTGGACCTCACGCTGAACACTTCACCCGACCAGGAGCAGATTGAAATCTCCATCGATCCCGGAATCGAAAACTGGAACTAAAAACCGAATTCATTATGGATAAACAAGATTACATTAATCCCGATACCCGGATAATCGAGTTCCTTCCCGGGCATCGTTTACTGGACACGGTTACGTCGAAACCGACGGGAACCGGAGATGATTGGATAATAATTGAAGACTAACCCTATGAAATACAGAGTTATTATTATTGTCCTGATGGCCGTGGTTGCGACCCTGGCTTTTTCTTGCAGCAAGGAAGCGGGACAGGTTGACACAGTACGTAGCATCACGTTTACGGCCCATGACTTTATCCTCTCGGACGAAGGTCTTCCCGCAACAAAGACAAGTCTGGTTGGCAACACTGCTTCATTTGTGTGGTCTGCCGCAGATACGGCAGGTGTTTTCCCTTCAACTGGTGGGCAGGTTTACTTTACGATGGAGAGTGGCGCCGGAGCGAACAGCGCACCTTTCAACGGCGGTGGCTGGGGCCTGCTGAGCAGCGAAGACTACTATAGCTATTATCCTTTTGTCGGCGACATCTACCTGGATCGCAATAAGATACCCGTATCTTACCTCGGGCAGAAGCAGGTTGGTGCTTCATCCAGCGACCACATTGGGCAGTGTGACTTCATGTACTCAAAGGGTGAACTCAGTGGCCAGAGCCTGAGTTTTAACTACCACCACATGAGCTGCATTATCCGCGCAAACGTCACTCTGCCCGCAGGAACATACACTAAACTGGCTGTAACTGCTCCGACAAATGTCTTCGTGACCAAAGGCTGGTTTAACTTGATGGCCACGACTCCAACGATAGTTGGCGTAAAATACCATACCCAACTTGGGATTGACCTTGAGTCGGTTACGTCCGATGGAACTACTCCTTTTTATGTGTATATAGTTTCTGCTCCCGTGAATCTGCAGGGGGTTGAGATTACCGTGAGCGCTCTCAACTCTGAGCGTAAGGAGTTCCAGTGCAAGAAGACACCGTCCCGAAGCTATGATGCGGGCGTTATAGGAGGTCTGACATGTAACAGTTGGACGGAAGTCCCCCAGTCTATGGGGCTCATTTTGGAAGAATGGGGCGAGGGCGGCCGCATAACCGGTACTGCTGATTAAATAATAACCGATAGCAAAATAACATATGAGAAAGAATTTTATTCTTCCGTTAGCGGTTGCGCTGCTCTTTGGGTGTGCTAAAGAGCCTGTGTTCGAGCCGCTTCCGGACGCTGACCTTATCCCGATCAACCTGGATGGATCCATCTCACAGGTTGCGACGAAGGCGACTGCCCAGGGCTTCGTGGACGGTGACGCTGTGGGTCTGTATGCCGTCAACTATAGCGAGGGCAACACCATTGCGGGCACGCTGGAAGCCAGTGGCAACCAGGCCGACAACGTGAAGTACGTCTTTGACGAGGGCGCCTACAAGTGGAACCCGATGAAGGGAGTGTACTACAAGAATGTGGATACCCACGTAGACCTGTATGTATACTATCCCTACCAGGGGGCAATCAGCGATGTGGAGGCGTCGAATTTCGAAGTTCAGAAGGACCAGAGTTCTGCAGCCACCCCGACCGCGCTTTCCGGCTACGAGGCTTCCGACTGGCTGTGGGGCAAGGCTACGGATATCACGCCGAGTGAATCAAAAGTAAGCATACCGCTCAGCCATAAACTCTCTGCCGTTCAGGTGACTCTCGTTGAGGGCACAGGCTTCGGAGAGGATGAGTTTGCTTCGCTTGCAAAGAGCGTGATACTGACAAATACTACAAGAAAAGCCACACTTAACTTCCGCACCGGCGAAGCGACGCCTCTTGGAAACCCCCAGCTGGACGGAATCGTGATGTGTCCGCAGGAGGGCGGCGCATTCAGGGCGATTGTCATCCCGCAGAGCGTTATTGCCGGGACTCAGCTGTTTGCGATTACGCTGAATGGTGTGTCTTATTCGTTTAAGCAGCAGGAGATTGTCCACTATCAGGCCGGGAAGCAGATGAATGTGGATATAACGCTGAACAAGAAGAGCCCTGCGGGTGATTATGAGTTGGTGCTCGGAGGGACGAGCATTGTGGATTGGACCGAGGACAGGAACACCCACGGGGGTGAAGCTAGGCAGTATTTCGTGGTGAACGTGGAGACGCCCGGAACCCTTGGTGCTACCATTGAGGCGGCTGGAAAGAATCCGGCAAAGATCAAGAATCTGAAGGTGACTGGGCAGGTGAATGCCGATGACTTCTATTATATGCGCGACAATATGACTATCCTTGAGTCCATCAATATGAAGGAGGCAAAGATCGTCGCGACTGAGACTTGGGGTGAGGATGTTATTCCTGGAGACGCATTTTATAGTAAGAAGAGTCTTGTTAACTTCGTATTCCCTGAAAAAGTCGTAGAAATAAAATATCAGGCTTTTTATGGTACGACTCTTTCCGGTCCGCTGATTCTGCCTGACGATGTCAAAAGCATAGGCTCAAGTGCTTTTTCTGCTACAAATATAGCCAGTATTCAGTTCCCAAATGCATTGGAGGAGATTGGCTCTAGAGCATTTGCTTCATGTATTGCTGCTGCTGGCGACTTGATTATTCCTGAAAAAGTTAAATCAATATTCGACTTTACATTTGGTGACTGTGGTCATTTCACCGGGCGGCTTAGACTACCAGAGGGTCTAGAGCTAATAGGTTGTTCAGCATTTGAGCGCACTGGTAGTTTTCAAGGAGATTTGGTAATTCCGGAAAAATGTAAACATATTGGAGCGAACGCATTTTTTCAGACTCATTTCTCTGGTGGGTTAATTCTTAATAATGTCTTCGAATTTGAGGCTTTGTCTTTTTATGGTTGCGGCTTCAAGGGCAAACTTGTAATTCCTGAGGGTGTAATAGATATTCCATCGCAATGTTTTAGTGCTAATTCTTTTACCCAGATTGAATTGCCGTCGTCAATCAAGACTATCCGTTTCCAGGCTTTTATGGGTAGTAGAATTAACGAACCTATTGTTTTCCCCGAAGGTTTGTTAACTATCGGAGATTTTGCTTTTCATAGCTGTGAGACATCTTCTTTAATATTGCCTTCAACTATTCAAACGGTTGGTTCACGTGCATTTGAAGACTGTTTCAATATCTCTTCTATCGTGTGTGATGCCGTTGAACCGCCGAGTATAGGTTCAGGAGCGTTTGACGGCGTAGCCAAAGACAATTTCACCGTAGGCGTTCCTGAGCAGTCTGTTATCAGATACCAGACTGAGCCGGGATGGGGCGATTTCAAGCGCATCGCGGCTCACTATGACTTCTCCCTCAGCCGCCCGCGTATTAGAGCGCTTAACGGGGCCCAGTCCCGCACATATATCCTTCGCGCTCCTGCAAACTTCACTTGGAGCGTGGATACGGAAACCCTTCCTGACTGGGTGACGGTAAGCCCTATGTCGGGCACCGGCAAGACCGACGTTACTATCAGCGTCTCCGATATGGCCAGAACCAATGATACCTTTGAGGTCAATGAAGGTACGTTCAATCGCCCTTCATATAAAAACTACAAGGGCCGCAGCGGCCAGGTGACTTTCAAACTGGACGATAAGGACTGCTCCTTCACTTTCGACGTGGAACAGTATGATTACGATTATCCAGACGGCTATGTGCAGTCTCTCCAGACAGCCAGCAAGGGCCCGGGAATTGATTTTGTTTTCACTGGCGAGGGCTATGATGCCAAGGATATAGCCAAGGGCATCTTTTCCACAAATGCCACCGATGGCTACAATCATCTTTTCGACCTTGAGCCGTACAAGAGCTACAAGGAGTATTTCAATGTATATGCAGTCACGGCAATGAGCGACGAGAGCGGTATCGGCACTGTCAATACCGTCAAGGACAGCAAGTTCGGCACAGTGTTTACCCAGAACAGAATTCTTTGCCAGAAGCCTGATGATGCCTTTGCCTGGGCCAAGAAGGCGAATGCCTCGATGGACCTCAGCAAGAGTCTGGTCATCCTGCTCATGAACACCTCTACCTATGAAGGCATCTGCTACATGTACGGCGACGGATCCGCCCTGGCCTGCTGCCCCGTCAGCACAGATGCTTATCCATACGACTTCCGCGGCATCGTCCAGCACGAAGCCGGCGGCCACGGATTTGGAAAATTGGCCGACGAATACATCTACCACAACGCCTATATCCAGAATTGTGATTGCATTGACGGATGCGACCACGGTGAAGCCTTTAATGCCTTTAAATCCTTAGGCTGGTACAAAAACCTCTCTATGAACGGAGATATGAAGCAGGTCCCCTGGGCACACTTGATTTACCATCCTCAGTACTCCAACTATGTAGATATGTTCGAGGGCGGATATATGCACTCCAGAGGAATGTACAGGTCCGAGGCAACGAGTTGTATGAACAACAACATCCCGTACTACTCGGCCATCAGCCGCCAGGCAATCGTGGAGCGCATAAAGGCTATTGCCGGCGAGCCGTTCGACCTCGAAGACTTCTACGCGCACGACAGCAGGGCAGTCGGCACCAAAGCCGGGAGCTATGCGCCTATTGATCCGACCTTCGGAGTCGATCCACTCTGGAACCGTGGTTCCGAGCATGGCTCTGTGGTGTACATGGGCGAGCATCCAAACGTAAAGTAAAAGGAGGACACAGTTATGAAGAAAACAGTATATATCGCATTGGCAATGATAGCCATGGCCTCCTGCAACAGGGTGGCCCCCGAGGTCTACGACGGCCAGATACGTTTCCGTCTCAGCATGCCTGAAAGCAAGGCAACAGCTTCTGCTTTCGAGTCGGGAGATGCAGTCAGTCTTTATGCAGTGGCTTACGACGGCACGACTCAGATGCCTCTCCAGATAGGTGGCAACTGGCTCAACAACGAGAAACTGACATTTAACGGAACCGCCTGGAGCGCAGCGAATGCCCTTTATTGGGCAGCTGGCGCCTGCGACTTCTATGCATTCTATCCCTATCAGGCCTCCATCGGCTCGATGGAGAAGTATCCCTTCTCCCTGGCCGTGGACCAGAACTCAGCCCGCGTCGGCGATGTGCCCGGTGGCTATGAGGCCTCCGACCTCATGTATGCCAGCGCTGTGAATGTGAGCCGCAGCGCCGGCACGGTGGACCTTGCGTTCCATCATATGATGAGCAAGCTGGTGGTGCGCGTGCAGACTGGTCCGCAGTTCGAAGGGGATATTCCGAATGATATCGTAGCGCACGTCTATAACACCGTAACGGATTGCACTGTGGATTGGATCAAGGGTTCTGTGGAAAAGGACGCCTTCGGCGCTAAGAACACGCTGACGATGAAGAAGATCAGCAACGAGCGCTTCGAAGCCGTGCTGGTGCCCCAGAACATCGAGAAGAGGACCCCTCTCATCGAACTCACGATGGGCGGCATCGCCTACCTGCTGGAATACTCGTTGAGCTTCCGTCCCGGCTACTGCCACTACGTGGACCTTACCCTCAACACCTCTCCTGACCAGGAGCAAATCGAAATCTCCATTGATCCCGGAATCGAAAACTGGAATTAATCTTTCAAAAGAGTCGAAAAACTTCCTTATAGTTCATTAAAATCTGCGTCAGGCTTGCCCGGCGCAGATTTTATGATATTATTTCGGTTCGAAGTAGCGTTAGAACAGATCCGGGAGAGCCATCCTTCATGATTGTTTTATCATCTTTGCCATCCGTCCAGGATAATACGAAATGGTTAATGTTATCCGAGGCCTTGAATTACGGAATTATTCCCGAGGAAAATTTTGATATATAAAATAATTGTTGTATAATTGCAAAGCGTTTTTGAGAGATGAGGATAGTGTCGCATAAAAAACTGCAACAGTTTTATCAAATCCCCGGCCACGAAGATTCCAAGGCCGCTTTGGAAAGATGGTACGAAATAACTGATGCTGCTGAGTGGCATTCATTTGCGGATGTCAAAACGGATTTCGGTGATGTCGACTCTGTTGGCAATCAGCATTATGTGTTCAATATCAGGGGAAACAAATACAGGCTTGTTGTAATAATAAAGTTTGTAATGGGTTATGTGTTCATCCGGTTTGTGGGTACACATAAGGAGTATGACAAGATAGACGCCTCAACGATATAAAGGTATGAAGAATCAAGAGCAAATGATGTATGAGTACGCATTGCTGCGTATAGAAGAGTTGCTGCCAAAAGTGACGGAAGAGACACCTTTTGATGACCCGGCTGCTTTGGAACTTGCCATTATGTCCGAGGCCGTTATTTCTTATGAAACAAAGCATTTCCCAATGGAGAAACCCACGGTATCAGAATTGATACAACTCTCATTGGAAGATAAAGGGATGACCCAGAAGCAATTGGCGAACGAAATAGGTGTGAGTCCGGCTCGCATCAACGATTATGTCTCCGGCCGGGCTGAACCCACGCTCCGAATAGCCCGCTTGCTTTGCTCCAAACTCAGCATCTCCCCGTCGCTTTTATTGGGAATTTAACATAGCCGATTCCGTGGACCTAGGTGGACCTTATAATCCACGCCTGATCTTGCTTTCCCCCTCAAGATTTGCTATTTTTGTAGTATGAACCTAAAGGGCTTCATACTCAGCGTTTTTGTCACGCTCGCTCTCTGCTCCTGCGTAGTTGATCCGTCGCCGGAGGGCTACAGGGTGCCGGAGTTCGGGAGCATCACGGTGGGGGAGGAGACGCCGGGGTCCGTGGAGTTCAAGTGCCAGGTCAGTTCCATGGCGCAAGTGGCTGAGTACGGGCTCTATTTCACCACGGGCAGTGCCACGAAAGCCGCCCCGGACGCCGATTGGACGAAGGTCCAGGGCACACAGTCTGCAGAGGACGCTTTTTCCGTGCGCATCGACGACCTTCTCGGCGGCGCCACCTACTCCTGCCGCCTCTTCATCAGCAACGGGCGGGTGGAGCGGCTGTCGGAGCCCCTTTCCTATGCTGCACCGGATAACGGCTCAGGCGCGCCTCCCATGGTGCTCAGGGTGGAGCCTTCGACGGATGGCCTGGTGTGCCTGCCGGTCAGGGGCGAAGTCAAATGCGTCGTGGACTGGGGCGATGGCAGCAAGGAAGCCTACATCGGCACATACGGCACCGGATCGCCCGCAAGCGGCTGTATCACACACACCTACGTGCTCCCGGACGCCACCAGCGGAGCGACATCCTCCTATGAGCCGGCATACATGCAGGAGCCTCCGGAGTTCGTGGTCAGCATCAGCGGGCGCGTGCCTGCACTCAGTTCGACAGTCATGACAGACTGCAGTTGCATCCGGGCGGTGCTGGACTGGGGCGAAACGGGCCTGGAGGACATGACCTCCGCATTCAAAGGCTGTGGTGCACTGGAGGAAATTGCCGCTCCCGGACCTGCCACATTTGCTAACGTGGAGAGTTTCCGTGGCGCATTCAACGGCACGGCGCTCACCACTCTGCCTCCCAACCTGTTCGAAAGCGCCACACATATACGTGAGCTCAATGAAACATTCAAGGACTGCAAGTTCCTGGCCACCCTGCCGGAAGGGCTCCTCTCTCCGCTGACAGGTCTGGAACGTATGGTGTCCACCTTTGCAGGATGCTCCTCGCTGACGGCGATTCCCGCCTCTTTCTTCGACTCCAACCGCGCTCTGGCAGCGATGGAGGGCGTGTTCATGAACTGTTCCGCACTCGCGGGCGAATCTCCGTACACCGAGACCGGCGGCACCCGCATCCATCTGTATGAACGAGGCCAGTACCCGGACATATTCACGCCCATAGACCGCACGTACCTCTGCTTCTTCGGATGCCTGAACCTGTCGGACTACGAACAAATACCACAAAACTGGAAGAAACCCTGATATGGACAAAAAAGAAATACCTGAACTGTACACGCTGCTACAGGAAGTTGAAAAGAAATATGGCCGCCCACTGGAGCACACAAACGACTTCAGGGTGCTTTCGGCGCTGATCGAGTACGAGTGCAAGGACGTCGTGTCGGTGTCCACGCTGAAGCGTCTCTGGGGATACGTGTCCCAGCAGACCACCCCGAGGGGTGCGACTCTGGACGTGATGTCCCGCTTTATCGGCTACAGGGATTTCAATGACTTCCGGGTCTCGAAGCTGGGCACACTCAGCGAGACGTCCGAATATGTGGATGTGTCCTGCGTCACTGCGCACGATGTTCCCGACGGCGGGAGCTTGACCATAGGGTGGGCGCCCAACCGCCTGCTGCATCTTCGGAAAGTGGGGGAGCAGGAATGGGAAGTAGTCACCAGCCACAACTCCAAACTTCTTGCCGGAGACCGCTTTGAATCTGCCTGTTTCTTCAAGGGCCTGCCGCTTTTCCTGCCTTCTGTGCAGAGGGGCGAAGCCGTCCTTCCCGCCTATATTGCAGGGAAGAAAGACGGCCTTAACGTGATAAGTATCAATTCTTAAAGCTTGTCTTCGAACAGTTCGGAGGCCTGCTCGAAGATGTTGTCAAGCGCTTTCTCTTTTTCAGACGGCTTGCTGCGCGGCTTTGCCTGAACCGGTTTTCCCGTTTCCGGAGGCGTCTGGATGAGCACTCTGACGGTGTCTATGACCGGAGCCTTCGGCTGAACAGGGGGCTCTTCCGAAGGTTTGTGCAACCACAGGGCTGAGATTGCGGCAATGGCCGCCGCGGTGAGCACCAGCCATGGCCAGAGCGGCCGCGCGAGGAGGGCTTCCTTGACCTCGGCGGCACTCCTGAACCTTCGTGAGGGCTGAACCCGGGTGCATTTGCTGATCACCCGCTTGTGCCGCGATGTCATCTCCCTGAGCACGGCTCCGAGCGACCAGATGTCGCTCCGGACGTCTGCTGCGCCGCCGGCTGCGACTTCGGGAGCCATAAATCTACGCGTCCCGGCGGGAGCTTTCAGTATGGCGGAACTGCTGCTGTCGGACAGCCCGAAATCTATCAGTTTTACGTTTCCGCCGTCGTGGGTGACCATTATGTTGGAGGGTTTCAGGTCGCGGTGGAGAGTCTGGCGGCTGTGGAGATACGTCAGCGCGTCGCAGAGCTCCGAGGCCAGTTTCCTGAAGCTGCGCTCATCGGGACGGCCCTGCCCCAGGTACTCGCCGAGCGGCTCGCCGTCCACCCACTCCATTTCTATGCAGTTGCCAAGGCCTTCAATGTATGTGTACTGATATGTCTCGCGTATGTTGGGGTGACGCAGGGGATAGCCGAGCTCGAATTCTTTCTTGAGCATTGCCTCCTGGAGCGGCTGGCCGCGCCACTGCGGCTTCAGGCACTTGTAGGCCTGGAACCGGCCGGCCCTTTCGCCCCTGTACAACTCGTAGAAACCCTCCTCCGAAGAGTGGATGAGGGGCCAGGAAGAAGGGTCCGGAGTGCCGTAGTCGGACACGGGCCCGACGAAGCCTGATATATCGTCGTGCATCATTCAAAGATACGATTATTTTTGCTATTTTTGCATTAATGAAAGGCTTTCGGGGCTTGTTTTTGGCTTTTTTCCTGCTTTTTCTTGCGCAGGGTGTGAGTCGCTCGCAGGAGTATGCTTCCTGGGACGATTTGCTCGACCGTTATGAGCGGATATGCAGGATGTGCCTGGAACTTAAGGCTTCCGAAGCGTCTGACGGACAAATAGCGGCGGTGCTGAATGAATTGGGCTCTCTGAAAGAAGAGCTTAAAGGCGCCCGGGACCGTATGCCAGCTGCTGCCCGCCGCAGGTATGAAGCCATCCGCAGCATGTATTCTTCCGGTGTGCCTGCTGATACCAGGCCGCTGCCGGCTCCGAAGGCGTGCGCGCCTTTATCTCTGTCGCCACCGGTTGCGCCGGTCAAGGGCTCGATTTGCGGCAAGACTCAGTTTGCCGGCGGAGCGATGCCACGCATGCTCTACTATCGTTTCTCCGCTTCCGCTGCGGCGCTTGTCGTTCCTGAATTCACTCCCGGGTTGAAGGTCCAGTATGTGGGCTCGCTCTATGGAGCCTATGCCGGCATATACAGTAACTTTTCCAATCACAGGCCGTCATATCAGGCGCTGTCGGACGGGACCACCGGAGGCGCGCCCGTTTGGACCACCGGTGTCTCGGCAGTGGACAGGCTGTTCATTACGGCTGGACCTGTGTACAGATTGAATGATCATTTTTCAGTGTACGGCGGCCTGGGCTACGGAATGCGCAGCCTCTGCTGGGAGGATTCCGAAGGGGCATGGATGGAGGTCTCGGACGCCAGCCGGAGGGGAGTCTGTGCTGAACTGGGCGCAAACCTGCACCTGGGCCGTTTCACGCTCGGGGCCGGATGGCTGGGGCTGCCGTTTTCGTATAATGCCCTGTCGGTCTCGGTGGGCTGGTCCTTCGGCCGCCGCTACTTGAAGTACTGACTTGAGAATTCCCAGATGAGTTCGGGGACGTCGAGGTCGGCGGAGCCGTTCTTGTGTGCGCCGCCGATTATCTCATAGAGGCGTACTTCCTTGCCGTCGGTGCCGTCGAGGTAGCGGTGGCGCACCACGGTGTGGCTTTCGGGCTTGTAGAGCGGCAGGGTGTCACAGACTTCATGGGTGCAGCAGTTCGTGCTGACCATACGGCCGACGGCGTGCGGCACGGCGATGTATTCACCCCAGCCGTCGTGGTTGTCGGGGTCGCCTTCC
>JAEELG010000052.1 GCA_016288775.1 Bacteroidales bacterium
CTTGGTGAGCTTGACCCATCCTTCCCAGTCTTCCTCGGACAGACCGTCCTCGATGGAGTCGATAGGATACTTCTCGATGAGCTTCTTGAGGTAATTGATCTGCTGGTCGGTGCTGAGCTTGCGGCCGCGAGGATCCTTCTTCTTGCCGTCCTTGAGCTGCTTGTAGTCGTAGTAGAACTTGCCGTCCTCCACGAAGCAGAACTCGGAAGCTGCGCAGTCCATAGCGATGGTAATGTCCTTGCCGGGCTCCAGGCCAGCGGCCTTGATGGCGAGGATGATGCAGTCGAGAGCGTCGTCGATGCCCTTCAGAGCGGGAGCGAAGCCACCCTCGTCACCGACTGCGGTGCTGCAGCCGCGGTCCTTGAGGACCTTCTTGAGAGCGTGGAACACCTCTGCGCCCCAGCGGACGGCCTCGGCCTCGCAGCTTGCGCCGACGGGACGGATCATGAACTCCTGGAATGCGATAGGGGCATCGGAGTGGGCGCCGCCGTTGATGATGTTCATCATGGGAACGGGCAGGACATAGGTGTTGGTGCCGCCGATATAGCGGTACAGGGGGATGTCGAGGTAGTTGGCGGCAGCGTGTGCGACGGCCAGGGAGACGCCGAGGATGGCGTTGGCGCCGAGCTTGCTCTTGGTGGGAGTGCCGTCGAGTTCGATCATGGTCTTGTCGATGGCGCGCTGCTCCAGTGCGGACATGCCGATGATGGCGGGAGCGATGACGTCGTTGACGTTGGCGACTGCCTTGAGCACGCCCTTGCCGAGGTAACGCTTCTTGTCGCCGTCGCGAAGCTCCAGAGCTTCGTTCTCGCCGGTGGATGCTCCTGAAGGAACTGCGGCTACGCCTTTGATACCGGACTCGAGGATAACCTCAACCTCAACTGTGGGATTGCCTCTGGAATCGAGGATTTCCCTACCTGTAACTTGGATAATTCTCATAATATCTTTAAAAAATTAAGTAGTTTTTGCTTTTTGCGCCGCAAATTTAGTCATTTTTAGGCAATTATCCTATATTTCATCTGGCATCGGAGCCGTTTTGCCGGTGGCGACGACAACCGGCATGGGAGCGTTCCAGCGGCGCAGGCGCTCCGACAGCGTATCGGCCAGCCGGGCGGCGATTTCAGGGTTCTCCGCGGCTACGTCGTGAGTCTCTCCGATGTCATCCTTAAGGTTGTAAAGCTCGGTCCTGCCTTCGGCGATACGGTATACCAGTTTCCAGTCGCCGATGCGGACTGCGCTCAGGAAATCGATGTCCTCCAGGTCGTAGGGTTTCCACTTGTGCGGATAGTGGAATACCAGCGGGCGCTCGGGGTCGGGCCCCTCGCCCTTGCCGGTCACCAGCGGCAGGATGCTCTGTCCGTCGAGTTCCTGCACGGTCTCGTATCCACGCACGCCGGCCATGTCGAGGATCGTGGGGAACATGTCCTCGCAGATCACCGGTACGTTGCAGCGGCCCACCCTGGTCTTGCCGGGCACGTAAATCATCAGGGGCACGCGTATGCCTCCCTCGTAGCAGGAGCCTTTGCCTTCGCGGAGCGGCAGGTTCTGGGTGTGCAGCACGCCGCCCTTCTGCTTGTTCTCGGAGTTGCCTCCGTTGTCGGTCATGAAGATGACGATGGTGTGGTCCGCTATCCCCTTCTCATCCAGGAAGTCTAGCACCTGTCCAAGACTGACGTCCACTCCTTCGACCAGCGATGCGTAGGCCGCCTGGCCCTCGTCCATGCCGGCGTCGCGGTACTTCTGGGCGAAGCGCTCGTCGGGCTGGATGGGGGTATGGGTGGCGTAGCTAGCCAGGTAGAGGTAGAACGGCTGCTTGTGCTTTATCGGGTAGTCCAGCGCCTTCAGGGCTTCCTTCGTAAGTGCCTCTGTAAGATGGGTTTCCGTGCCGTAGTACTCGACCAGGTTCTGCACCGCGAAGTCGTTCCAGCGCTCCTTTGTGTTGCCGTAGTTGTCTTTGCCGCTGTAGTCGCGCGGCATGCCAGCCATGGTTCCGGCGATGTTCACGCAGAATCCATGGTTGTAGGGGTTGACCCCGGGAGTGCCGGCCGAAGCCCAGTGTGCCTTGCCCACGTGTATCGTGAAGTAGCCGGCGTCCTTGAGGAACTGCACCAGCGAGCTGGCGTACTGGGTGTGAGGCACGCCGGGCACGGGGCTGATGCCGTTCATGTTCCAGTCGGGTCGTGACAGCTTGTCGCCGGGGAGGGCGTCCCCGTTCCCGCTGTGCTCCGCCATCCAGAATCCGCCTCCGGTAGCGTCGGACGGGGTGTCGCGCACCGCGGAGGTCCAGTTGGTGATGCCGGTATGGGCGGCGTTCATGCCCGTCATGATACTGGTGCGGGTGGGGGTGGAGACGGCGCAGGCGTAGGCGTTGCCGAACACGGTGCTGCGCTCGCTCAGGCGCTGCATGTTGGGGGTGTTGAAGCGGAGGTTGTTGGGGTACAGTTCGTCGCCGTACTGCACGCTGCTGTCCACCCATCCGAAGTCGTCGACCAGGAAGAAGACGATGTTGGGCTGCTGCGCCTTGTCGGAGCAGGCTGCCAGGGGCAGAAGCGCGGCAAGGCCGGTCAGGGATCTGTATTTCATATCTTTTCGAGTAGTTCCATGGGGATGAAGGAGGTGGCGATAGCGGCTATGCCGGAGATGGTGACCACCAGCCTGCGGTCTTTCTTGATGCGCTTGATATAGCCTTCGGCGCCCTTGAACGGGCCGTCTGTGACGCGCACCCTGTCGCCCTGGCGGAAGGCGTCGGGGTCCTCGCCCAGGAACTGGAGGCCTGTATCGGCGGCGGAGGTGACTATCTTGAAAATCTCCACCTCCCTGTCGGGAACGACTATGGGAGTGCGCTTCTCCTTGTTCCAGTACACATAGAAGCGGTGCAGTTTGTTGTCGTATTCAAACTGCCGCATGCTTTCCAGCATTTCGAAGGTGGTGTGGACGAAGACGTAAGATGGAAGGATGCTCTGCGAATAATATTCGACGTTCCTGGAGTCAAGCAGGTCTTTTACCTGTTCGAGCCGGTTCCAGAACACACGGAAAGCATACCAGTGCAGAGTCTCTTCCATATCTTTTCAAAGATACGGGATTTTCGGGATTTGAGCAAATTTTGTATATTTGCAGTCCTTTGCGGGCGTGTTGAAATGGTAGACAAGCAAGACTTAGGATCTTGTGCCCTGTGCGTGTGGGTTCGAGTCCCACCGCCCGCACATGAGCTGCCTGGCTAAATGCCGGGCGCTTTTCGTTTGCGGGCGACGATGTCGGCGGTGGCGGTGAAAAAGGCGTCGCCGCTGGAATTGACCGCAGTCTCCACGGAGTCCTGGATTACACCGATGATGAAACCGATGGCAACGGCCTGCATGGCCACGTCGCCGGGGATGCCGAAGAAGGAGCAGGCCATCGGGATGAGCAGCAGCGAGCCGCCGGCAACTCCGGAGGCACCGCAGGCGCCGAGCGTTGCTATCACGCTGAGGAACAGCGCCGAGGCGAAGCTTACCTCGATCCCCATGGTGTTCGCCACCGCCAGCGTCATCACAGTGATAGTCACGGCGGCGCCGTTCATGTTGACCGTAGCGCCCAGCGGAATGCTCACGGAATAGAAGTCCTCCTCGATTCCCAACTTGCGGCAGAGTTCCATGTTGATGGGTATGTTCGCCGCCGACGAACGGGTGAAGAAGGCATTGATGCCGCTCTCCTTAAGGCAGGTGAACAGCAACGGATACGGATTCCGACGGGTGGCGATGAACGATATCAACGGATTGAATACCAGCACGCTGGTGAGCATGCAGCCGACCAGGAGCAACAGCAGTCGGCCGTAGGTGGTGAAAATCTCCAGCCCGCTCTCGGAAACGGCGGTGAACACAAGGCCGAGGATACCGAAGGGAGCGAACTGGATGATCCATTTGACCATCAGCGTAATGACGTCGGAGATCTCGCTTATCACCTTAATCGTGCCCTCGCTCGCCACCAGCTTGAGCCCCAGGCCCATGATTATCGCCCAGAACAGGATTCCTATATAATTTGCGGTCGCAATGGCCTGCAGCGGGTTCATCACCATGTTGGACAGCAGATTCTTGAAAACGTCGGCGAGGCCTCCGGGAGCGGATCCGCTCGCTGCATCCTTAAGGTCGATGGTTACGGGGAACAGGAAACTGCCCGTCACAGCCACCGCAGCCGCCACCAGCGTGGCCGAAAGATACAGGATGATGACAGTACGGAAACGCGGCCCGAGCCCTCCCTGCGCCTTGGCAATCGACGAGCACACCAGAAACGCCACCAGCACCGGCGCAATCGCCTTCAGCGCGCTCACGAAGATGTGCCCGAGGATACCTATCCCGGTCCATTGCGGCACCACAAGACCCAGTATTGCTCCCAACACCAGGCCTATCGCTATGCGCAGCACAAGGCTGGTGCCGGTCCATTTCTTTATTATCGATGACATAATTTGCTAGAACGGGTCTATCTGGGAATCCTTGAGGCCAAGGAAGTACAGGATGCCGTCCAGGCCTATCGTAGACAGGTTCTGGTCGGC
>JAEELG010000053.1 GCA_016288775.1 Bacteroidales bacterium
ATCACGAGACGCAGCTGGCCGAAGAGGATATCGGTTGCGATGCTCTGGATGCTGTCGGTGGACAGTCCGAGGAGACGCTCGGCGGCGTTGGTCATCACCTCGGGCTCGGTGCTGATACCCACGGTGAAGCGGCAGGGCACGTCCACGCGGATGTTCTGCTTGGACAGGGCGTTCTGCAGGTTGCACTCGATGCTGATGGGCTTGAGGTCAAGATAAGCGTAGTCCTGGAACACCGGCCAGATGAAGGCGGCGCCGCCGTGGATGCATTTGGCGGAGGACTTGCGTCCCGTCTTACCGTAGATGACGAGGATCTTGTCGGAAGGACACCTGCGGTACCTGCGGAGGATAGCCGCAAATGTAACGAACAGGACGAATACAATTACCAGAATAAGATAGAGTGGCATAACTGATTATTTGTTAGATGATTATTGATTCGATAGGTTCTACAAGCATGGTGTCGGCGCTGATGACCTCGACCACGCGCACGGAGGCGCCGGTGGCAAGGGCGGGGCCGTCGGTTACGGCTTCGTACTCGCGCACGGCATCGTTGATGGTAATCTGCACCTTGCCGCTGCCGGAGCGCTCTCCGGGGATGGCCAGGTACACCTTGCCCTCGCATCCCACAGCGGCTTTGAAGACGTTGATGTTGCCCGCCTCCTGCATGCCGCTGAGCCATTTGAACAGCAGCATCACGAGGGTTACCAGAATCACGCCGACGATGACCGAAACCACGATCAGGAGCGGCGTGGAGCCGATGCTCTCGCGGAGCAGGATGGCCGACCAGCCGAAGCCCAGAAGGAAGTTGACGAAGTTGCGGAAGGTCAGCAGTCCCTGGCCGCTGCCGTGGACGTCGGTGTCGGGAACGTCGACGTCGCCGGAAACGTCAGTGTCTACGTCGAAGTCGGAGCTGTCGCCCGCTCCGAGGAAGGTCATGACGCTCTGTATCACGAAGATAAGCGATGCGGAAAGGGTGATCGCCCAGAGCACTTTCATCATGGCACTTAAAGAATTCCACCATTCAACCATATTGTTTCTCGTTTTATTTTTCGCAAATATAATAATTATTTATTGAAAAACAATAAATTTTTAATATTTTTCATTCGGCCTCCAGTGCGGAGCTGTAAACGCACTCCCATTTGCCGTCGGGAGCCACCTTCACGACGTTCAGGCCGGAGAACCCTCCGTGCAGCGGAGCGCCAACGGGTCCGGCGGTGATGAGGCGGATATCGCCATAGGAGGAAACATAGTCCTTGTGGGTGTGTCCTGCGAACACCGCGTCCACGCCGAAGAGCTGGAACATCGACAGGTATTCCACCCTCTTGATCTTGCTGAAGTTGAAGTAATCCTCGTCCTCGTTAATGTCCTCCCTGTAAATCGGGCAGTGGGTGAAGAGGAAGATGTTCTTGCATCCCTGCGCCTTGGTGAGTTCCGCCTGCAGCCACTCGAGCTGTTCGGCTTCCTTCACCGCAATGCTGTCCTTGATGCAGCAGCTGTCGAATCCGATGAAAGCGTTGCCCTTTACTGTCACGCTGAAGCGGTCGTAGCCGTTGAAGCCGATGAACTCGTCGTAATGTTCCTGTGTCCAGGGACGCATGTCGTGGTTGCCTGGCAGAGCATATACCTTCACCTTCTTGTCGATGGCGGCGATATTCTTAAGGTACACGGCCTTCTGAAGCGAGTCGGCGGTATTGTTCACCAGGTCGCCGGTGATTATTACCATCGCGGGCTTGATGCGGTTGACCGCCTCCACTGCCAGTTTCATAAGCGAATCGGACTTCGCATAGCCTTCGGTCTTGTCGCGGAAGCCGATCTGGGGGTCGGACATCTGGATGAACACCAATTCCTTCGGCCCGCACGATACGAGGGCCAGGGCCGCCAGGGCGGCAAAGAACATTTTCTTCATATTATAATAAGCATTAAGATCCACTTTGGCGAAGATACAAAAAAAAGCCGTTATTGAAAACGGCTTTTTATTCCCAGACTTCCAGTTTCAGGCCCGGAATGCGGTCGAAATGTCTCAGGTTGCTTGTGACGAGCGTGAGGTCGTAGTCGATGGCGATGCTGGCGATTTGCATATCCATATTATCCAGTTTCCACCCCTGCCTTTCCAGAAAAGCCCGGATTCTGGCGTAAGTCTTATAAGAATCCTTGAAAGGAAGTTGCCTGAATCTCTTTTCCAGCCACTCGACTTGTTTTAGATGACAGTCGTTTTGCGATTTATAAGGGCCTGTGAACAATTCAGCAAGAGCTATATCGCAACAATAGCAATTCTCCAGTCCTTCATTTGCGATTCTGTTCTGAATCGCAGGATTTCCGTTCATCATATCGATGAAAACGCATGAATCGAGCAGATAACCCATAACTACCAGTCTAGATTCTTTTCCCTGTCATACCGGCCATAGCGTAATTCTTCCACAATCTCGGCTGAACTCTTGCCTTCCCATGGATTGGGCTCTCCGGGTTCCGGGCGGGGCATGTCGGCAAAGATGCCGGTAAAAGGTCCGGTATAAGGTTCTTGTTTTCTAATGACAATTGAGCGCCCCTCGATGCTGATTAAAACAGAGTCCTCCACATCCAGGGAAAGGTCTTTCAACATACGAGAGGGAATAATCATGCCGCAACTGTTTCCAATTCTGATAATTTTGCCGTACTTATCCATAACGCAATAGCTTTCCGGCAAAGATAGCGCAATCATTTGTAAAAACAAAATTTAAATAATGTTATAACATTCAATCCAATTCGAACGAAATCTTCACGTCTCCGAAACGGCCGATGACGGTGTCGGCCTCTTCGAAGAATCGGGCGGAGAGCTGGCCACGCCAGACTATGTCATCCTTCTCGTTATAAGGGATGTTGAGCTCGAATCCGTAGGCCTTGGAGTTGATTTTCACGGTGGCGTCGCATTTCCATGAGGTTCTGGTGCCGCCGTCGTCCTCGGTCACCAGAAAGGCCAGCTTGTCCAGCTGATTGCTGAAATCCGACACCAGGATGGCCTCGAACGGCAGTTCCTTCCCCACGTGGCGGCGCTTGACAACGATGATGAAGTCCGTGACCGTGGGCGTGTAGAGTCTAAGGTCGTCTTCGGAGGACCCGTGAAATCCGTCGACGCTTCCGCATTTCACCCAGAATTCGCTCGCTCCGCCGAACCACGAATCGTAGTTCCTCAGCATGGTCAGGCTCTTCAGCATCAGCCTGCGGGGGCGGGAGGACGGAGACGGGATACCGCCGGATCCGGATGCGCCGCCGCCGGTTTTGGCAAACATTTCCAGGGGCGTGAATCCCGCATCGGAATTGCTGTTCAGCACCCATACGGGGCGCTTCCTGGCCACGGTTTCATCGACGTACACAGTGTTCACGATGCGGATGCTGTCGGAGGTCATTGTTACTTCATATCCATAGCCCGACTCGGCACCGAATCCCGGATCCCAGGTGATGATGGGGAACGTTTTGCCGTCCCAATCTTCGGAATACGGCCAGTAGAGCTGGTAGTCGCTCTCGGCCAGGCGCTCAAGCAGCTCGTCGACGGAGCCTCTGGTAGGCGGGTTCTGTCCGTAGTAATCGCGGATCAGGTTGCGGAGCGGGTTGGCGTACGCGGCGGCGCGGGTGGGGCCTTCGTTGTCGCCAACCCCTGCGCCCGGATTGCTCAGAATGCAGTTCATGGTATACTCCTCATCGTAGCCGTTGCCCGATGAATGGCCCACGGCGTCATACACCTCACGCAGGTGCGAGGCATCAATGGGGAGCTCGGCGAACATCTTTGCGAGGCCCTTCAGGGAGAGTGCGGGAGCTTCCGGCTCCGGTTCCGGGTCGGGGTTTGGATTGGGGACAGGGTCGACAGGGGTGCAATATAACAGCGCAAACAGCGGAGCGAGATAGATAAAGCGTTTCATAGTCGTACTCTTTGGTTCGGACTACAAAGTACGGCATTCTTATCCGTTTTTTGCCGTTTCGCAACGCTTATTTGTCAAGGGCCTTATTTGCAGAAAGTTACAAAACGGTCGCGACCCGAAAGGTCGGATAAAACGGCCACGTTTTTCAGCCCGGCGGCGCGGAAGACCTCAGCCGTGGCCCCTCCGAGCGCCTCGTTGATCTCCGCGATTCCCGCTCCACCGTCCTTCAGGAACCGCAGCGCCCACTGGGCGATGGCGCGATAGAACACCAGCGGATCGGCGTCCGGCACGAACAGCGCCAGCTCAGGCTCATGCTCCAGAACGTTCCGGTGCATCGCCGCCTTCTCGCTCTCCCGCACATACGGCGGATTCGAGGTTATCATATCGAAAGGAGCCCCCGGAAACTCCTCCGGCACGGCTAACACATCCGCCTTCACGAACTCCGGAGGCAACGCACCGTTCCCCACAGCCTCCGGAAACTGCCCGCGGGCGACAGCCAGGGCGGCTTCGGAGATATCCACGCCGACAACGTGCGCGCCCGGGACCTCCAGCGCCAGCGTCCATGCTATGCACCCGCTACCAGTGCAGAGATCCAAGATTCTTGGACCTCTGCACATCTTATCATTGAGGGGGCGTTCCCCCTCAAACTCCCCTGGGGTCCTGAGCCGAGGCGCAGTTTCCGCCAACTGCCCCACGGCCCACTCTACCAGAAGTTCCGTCTCTGGCCGCGGGATCAGCACGGAAGGCGAAACCCGGAGGCGGCGGCCGTAGAACTCCTGCCAGCCGAGCACGTACTGCAGAGGCTCCCCCGCCTGCAGCCGCCCCAGAGCGGCCTCCAGGCCGGCCAGCCCGGAATCGGGAATCTCCAACAAAGGCTCCGTCACATACATATGCGTCGGAACGCCCAGCAGCCCCTCGCACAAACGCAGCACGAGGCTCCGCGCCTCCTCGGGAGGATACAGAGCCTCGAGCGACGCGGCGCCGTCAAGTATGAAGCGCCGCAGCTGCACTACGAATTCTCTACGATGAGCGACAGGAAATCCGTCATGCTCAAACCCGCCTGGCGCACCATCTTGGGCACCAGCGACGCGCTCGTCATGCCAGGAATCGTATTGGTCTCAAGGAAATACAGCCCGTCGGGAGCGAGGATATAATCCATACGCACCACGCCCTTGCACCCGAAATACGAATACAGCGCCTTGGTGGTGCTCTTCAGCTCGGCGGTCTCCGCCTCGTTGATGGGCGCCGGGCAGATTTCCTGGCTGTGCCCGTTGTACTTGGCGTCGTAATCGAAATACTCGTTGTCGCTGACAATCTCGATGGGCGGCAGAATCTGCACGCCGGTGCCGTCGAAATACGCCGCACAGGTGAGCTCGCGCCCGCTGATTCCCTGCTCCACCAGCACCATGGGGTCCTCGGTGAATGCATACTGGACAGCGTCGGCGAGCGATGATGAGTCGGTCACGCGAGTGACGCCGAAGCTCGAGCCGCCCTGAGTGGGTTTCACGAACACGGGGAACTTGAGTTCTGAAACGATCTTCTTGGTGTACTCGGCGGGGGAGTCGCCCCTGTGCACGAGCACGTCGGGGGCGCACTTCACGAGCCCGCGGTCCCGCACGTAAGACTTGCACGCGTACTTGTTGAAGGCGATGGTGCTGGCGTACGAACTGCAGGAGCTGTACGGTACGCTCAGCATCTCCAGATAGCCCTGGAGCAGGCCGTTCTCGCCCGGAGCGCCGTGCTGCACAATGTAGGCGAAGTCGAATTTCACCTTCTCGCCAAGCACCTGCACCGAGAAATCGTTCTTGTCCACCTGCGGGCGCGCCTCTTCCGGGAAGAGGATGCGCATCGCGTTGCGCTTGCGGCAGGCGACCAGCTGCCACGAGCCGAAGCGGGCGAAGATCTCATAGATATCGTAAACCGTGTCGTCGAGCGATGCGGCCACGAATTCGCCGCTCCTGCACGACACCTCCCATTCCGAAGAATCGCTGCCGTATATGACTGCAATCGATTTGTACTTGCTCATATCCTAGTTGAAATAGTAATCGGTTTCCTGGTTGTTGGCCGTTTCCTGTGCCGCGTCGATGTCTTCGTCGCCGCCCAGGAAGGAGCCGGACGACGAGCAGTCGAGGCTGAAGTTGACGTTCGGCGGAGCCGTGAACGTATCGTTCTCGTCGATGAGGCCGGCAGCGATGCACTTCTTCATCCAGATGCCCCAGATAGGCAGCGCCATGCGGGAGCCGTCGAGGGAGTTGAAGTGGATCTGCCTGTCCTCGCCGCCTATCCATGCGCCTGCGGTGATTTTCGGCGTGTAACCTATGAACCAGCCGTCGGAGCAGTCGTTGGTGGTGCCCGTCTTGCCGGCGATCTCGCCCTTCAGGTTGTATGCGTAGCGCAGGCGGCTTCCGGTTCCTCCGTTCACCACGCCTTGCATAAGGTTGGCCATGAGGAAGGCGGAGGAGGCGCTGATAGCCTCGCGCTTGGTATTGGTGTGCTCGGTAATAACGTTGCCCTGGTTGTCCTCGATGCGCGTGACGTAGAGCGGCGACGCATAGACTCCCTGCGACGGGAAGGTATTGTACGCCGTCACCATCTCGTAGAGAGCAATGTCGGCGGGACCCACGCAGAGGGAGTACACCTCGTCGAGGTGGCTGTGGATGCCCATACGGTGCATCATCTGCGCCATTGCCTGCGGGCCGAACTGCTTCATCAGGAAGGCCGAGATGTTGTTGGAGCTGTTGGCTAGGCCCCACTTGAGGGTGACCGTCTGCCCTATCATCTCCTTCTTGTCGGTGCTTCGCGGGGTCCACTCGGAGCCGTCCCAGTTGATGAAAGTCTGGGGTGCGCAGACCACGCGGTCGCAGGGCTTCATGCCCTCCTGCATGGCAAGCGTATAGAGGAACGGTTTGATGGTGGAGCCCACCTGCCGCTTGGCCTGCGACACGTTGTCGAACTTGAAGTAGCGGTAGTTGGGGCCTCCAACGAAGGCCTTTATGTTGCCGGTGCCGGCCTCCACCGCCACGAATCCGCAGCGGAGGAACGACTTGTAATAGCGTATGGAGTCGTTGGGCGTCATGGTGGTGTCCACGTAGCCCTTCTTGTTCCAGGAAAAGACGCGCATCTTCTGCGGCGTATCGAACTGGGCGAGTATGTCGTGCTCGCTCACGCCGGCCTTCTTCTGCATGCGGTAGCGGTCGCTCCACTTGCGCGCCTGCGCCATGAGCTTGTTCACCGTGGCCTGGTCGATGTCGTTGGCGAAAGGCTTGTTGCGCTTGCTCTTGAGCTCCTTGTTGAAGGCACCCTGCAGGTAGCCTCCGAGGTGCTCGGCGACGGCCTCCTCAGCAAACACCTGCATCTTGTAGTTGATGGTGGTGTAGATGCGCAGGCCGTCCTTGTCGAGGTTGTAGGACTCGCCGTTGGGTTTCTTGTTCTTGTGCAGCCAGCCGTAGATGTCGTCGGTGGCCCAGCGGAGCGAGTCGGCGGAGAAGTCCTCCTCGAACTGATAGTCGGAGCGGTGGGGCTTGGTGGCGTTCATGTCGCGGCGGAGCATGTCGCGGAAATAGGGTGCGTGGCCGGAGTTGTGGTCCTGGACGTGGTAGTCGAGCACGATGGGGAGCTCACGCAGGGAGTCCCGCTCGGCCTTGTCCAGGTAGCCGGCCTTCTGCATCTGGCCGATCACGAAGTTGCGGCGCTTGAGCGCGTTGTCGGGATTGATGACGGGATTGTAGCGGGTGGGCTTGTTCACCATGCCCACCAGCAGGGCGCTCTCCTCCACGGTGAGGTCGCAGGGCTCCTTGGCGAAGAAGGTCTCGGACGCCGCCTTCACGCCGTAGGCTCCGCTTCCAAAGAAAATGGAGTTGAGGTACATCGCCATGATCTCGTTCTTGGTGTAGTCGCGCTCCAGACGCACTGCGGTTATCCACTCCTTGAGCTTGGTGAATACGAGCTGTATCTTGCCGGCCCTTTCGTTGCGGGGATAGAGCGTCTTGGCGAGCTGCTGGGTGATGGTGCTGCCGCCGCCCTGGCTGGAATCGTGCAGGAGCAGGGTCTTTACGGCCACGCGGGCCAGGCCCTTCATATCCACGCCGGAATGGTGGTAGAAACGGGCGTCCTCGGTGGCCACGGCCGCATGGACCAGATTTTCCGAGAGCTCGTCGTAGCCCACGTAGGTGCGGTTCTCTATATGGAAAGTGGTGAGCACCTCGCCGTCTTCCGCGATTACCTGTGTGGCCAGTTTGCTGTCGGGATGCTCAAGCTCCTCGAACGACGGCAATTTGGCAAACAGGCCCACGCAGAGCAGCATAACGAAGACTAACGCGAAGGGCGCCGTGAGCAGTATCCAGAACCATTTGGTTATTTTCCTTTTGGTCTTGTCTGTCATTTTTTATCAATTGAAAACACAAAATTACGATTAAATTTGGAAAAACACCTTAACTTTGTAGGCGATATTGACAAAATATGGAATCGAATTTAGTGATAGTTGAGTCGCCCGCAAAGGCGAAAACCATTCAAAAGTATCTCGGAGACGGGTTTGTGGTCAAATCCAGCTTCGGACACATCCGCGACCTGCAGGAAAAGAGCCTCAGCATAAACATAGCCGACCATTTCAAGCCGGAGTATGTGATACCGCCGGAGAAGAAGCATGTGGTGAACGAGCTCAAGAAGCTCGCCGACAAGGCCGGAACCATCTGGCTGGCTTCCGATGAGGACCGCGAGGGAGAGGCCATCTCCTGGCACCTCACCGAGACTCTCGGGCTCGACAAGGCCAAGACCAAACGCATTGTGTTCCACGAGATTACCAAGGATGCTATCCTCAAGGCCGTTGAGAATCCCCGCTCCATCGACATGGACCTCGTGAACGCTCAGCAGGCCCGCCGCGTACTCGACCGTCTCGTGGGCTTCGAGCTCTCGCCCATACTCTGGAGAAAGATCCAGCGCGGGCTTTCGGCCGGCCGTGTGCAGTCGGTGGTCCTCCGCCTGGTGGTCGACCGCGAGCGTGAAATCGCCGCGTTCAACCCCACTCCGTTCTACCGCGTCGAAGCGGTGTTCAATATCGACGGAGGCAAGGTCAAGGGCCAGCTGGACAAGCGTTTCGACACCCTCGACGAGGCGCGCGCCTTCCTCGAGGGCAGCATCGGCGCAGTGTACAGCGTGGGCGTCATCGACAGCAAGGAAGGGCTCCGCGTCCCGCCGCCGCCGTTCACCACGTCCACCCTTCAGCAGGAGGCCGCCCGCAAGCTCCACCTGCCCGTGAGCGTTACCATGCGCATCGCGCAGTCGCTGTATGAGCGCGGTCTCATCACCTACATGCGTACCGATTCCACCAACCTGTCGTCGCTCGCGGTGAACACCGCCAAAGGCTTCATCTGCGACAACTTCGGTCCCGAGTATTCCCGTCCCCGTCAGTATCAGACCCGTTCCAAGGGCGCCCAGGAGGCACACGAGGCCATCCGTCCCACCTTCATAGCCAACACCGACATCGAAGGCTCCGCCCAGGACAAGAAGCTCTACCAGCTTATCTGGAAGCGCACCGTCGCATCGCAGATGGCCGACGCCCGCGTGCTCAACACCGCCGTTAGCGTCGATATCGACAAGCGCCCCGAAAAGTACGCCATCCAGTCGGTGCAGGTGCTGTTCGACGGCTTCCTTAAGCTCTATCACGAAGGCGCCGACGACGAGGAGGAGTTCGAGAACGAACTGGTGGAACTGCCGCAGTTCACCGTGGGCCAGAAGCTCGACGCCGCATCCGTGTCCGCCGAGTGCAAGTACACGCAGGCTCCGTTCCGCTACTCGGAGCAGACGCTCATCAAGAAGATGGAGGAGCTCGGAATCGGGCGCCCGTCCACCTACGCGCCCACCATCAGCACGCTCACCAAGGCCCGCGGCTACATAGTCAAGGGCGACAAGGACGGCACCAAGGTGCAGGTCCGCAACCTGACGCTCAAGGGCGGCAGCATTGCCGAGAGCACCAAGACCGAACTCGTGGGCGCCGACAAGGGCAAACTGCTCCCCACCGACGTGGGCATGCTCGTCACCGACTACCTCACCGGCAGCTTCTCCGACATCATGGACTACGACTTCACGGCCAACGTGGAGAAGGACTTCGACCAGATCGCCGAGGGCAAGAAACAGTGGCCCCAGGTGATTTCCGACTTCTACAAGCCCTTCCACGTGAAGGTGGAGTCCGCCATCAGCAACCGCCAGTACAGCCACATCGAGAGGGAGATCGGCATCGATCCCTCTGACGGCAAGATGATAACCGCACGCCTGGGTCAGTTCGGGCCGTACGTGCAGAAGGGCGACGGCGACGACCGCCAGTCGGCTAGCCTCGGCAAGGGGCAGATCATCGAGAACCTCACTCTGGAGGAGGCGGTGAAGCTGTTCAACCTGCCGCGCATCGTGGGCGAGTTCAACGGAGAGGAAATCGTGGCCACCAAGGGCCGCTTCGGCCCGTACCTCAAGTATGGCGACCAGAACGTCTCGCTGCCCCGCGGCAAGGATCCCCTGAAGATCAGCCTCAACGAGTGCATAGCCCTGATTGCCGACAACGCCGCCAAGAAGGAAGCTGTTGCGGAGCCCATCCACGAGTGGCCCGAGAGCGACATTGCCGTGGTGAACGGGCGCTACGGGCCTTATATCAAGCACGACAACAAGAACTACCGCATCCCCAAGGACATGAGCGCCGAAAGCCTGACCGAGGAGATCTGCAAGCAGATCATCTCCGGCAGCGAGCCCACGGCGCGCAAGGGCAGGAGGTTCAAGAATAACAAGTAAGCGACATGGCGAATTATCAGATCGACGAGACCGACAGGAAGATACTTTCGTTCCTGGTCAAGAATGCGCGCATGCCTTTCCTGGAGATTGCGCGCGAGTGCGGCATCTCCGGCGCCGCCGTGCACCAGCGTGTGAAGAAGCTCGAAGACAACGGCGTGATCGCCGGTTCACAGATGCTCGTAAAGCCGGGAACGCTCGGTCTGAATGTCTGTGCCTTCATCAGTATCTCCCTTTCGGAAGACAATAAGTATCAAGAGGTTACCGAGGCGCTCAAGCACATCCCCGAGATCGTGGAGTGCCATTTCGTGACCGGCCGCGCCGCGCTGTTCCTCAAGGTCTACTGCATGAACAACGAGCACCTGATGGAAACCATCCTGAACACCATCCAGCGCATCCCCTACGTCCAGTCCACCGACACCATGCTCTCCCTCGACCAGGCCTTCGAGCGCCAGGTCTGGGTCAAGGACTTCAAGAGCACAACCTTCCGCAACCTGTAGTTGTAGCCGGAGGAAATATACCCTCCGGAGACTACGGCCTTCGGCCTATCCCTCCCACAGGCAGAGCCTGCGGGCCCCTCCCACTCACGCTGCGTGGGCGCAGACGGTCTCCGGAGGGCACATTTTCTCCGGCGTCGATTAGATACGGATTTCCCTCCGGTATACCACCGTCAGATAGATGGTTCTGGCGGCGAGGTGGGCGAAATAGGCCGCGAGCAGGACGTGGAGGCAGAGGTCGGCGCCGGGCCCCCAGGAACTGCCGGCCGAAAAACCTCCGAACAGGGCCTTCCCGGCGAACCAGCAGCCGAAAAACGCCAGCAGAGCCATCAGCATCGACATGAACAGGCCCCTGGAGGCCGTAGCGCCAAGGTAGACGCCGTCCCATGTAAAGGCGGCGCAGCCGACCGGCGGCATCAGCAGCAGCCAGGGCAGGAAGCGCGCGCATGCGCTCACCACCGCCTCGTCGGAGGTGAAAAGGCGCATCAGGGGCACGCCGGTGACGGCATAGACGCCCACGAACAGCATCCCTATCCCCATGCTCCACACGAACACGTATCGCACCGTGCGCCGCAGCATCTGTCCGTCGCGCGCGCCGATGAAACGCCCGCTGAGGGCCTCGCCCGCGTAGGCGAATCCGTCGGTGAAATACGAGAAGAGCATCAGCAGCTGCATCATTATCGAAGAGCACGCCAGCAGCACGTCGCCGAAGCCGGAGGCGATGATGGTGTATCCCATGTAGATGGCGGTCATGCACAGCGAGCGGCCCAGCAGGTGCCCGTTCATCTTCAGGAACGGCAGCATCCGTTCGGCCCGGAGCACCTCG
>JAEELG010000054.1 GCA_016288775.1 Bacteroidales bacterium
CATTGGCGGTCCCATCTGGTGGGGCACGTATCCGCAGGTAATGTTTACCCTGTTCCGTGACATCAACCTGGACGGAAAGACAGTCATCCCGTTCACCACACACGAAGGCAGCGGGCTTGCCAACACTGTGCAGGACGTCAAGAAAGCCTTCCCAAAGGCCAACGTCAAGCCCGGCTTTGCCATCTATGGCCACGAGGTCCGCACAGGCCGTGCCAAAGTGGAGAAATGGCTGAAGGGATTAGGCTGGTGAATTTGATTCTATCGGTGTAAAGCATCAATGAATCGCTGGATCTCCAGCAGCCCTGCCATGAACCGAAGGTTCGAGATTCGGAGTGTTTGGTCTACTACTTTAAACGCCAACAGATTTCAACCTGTTGGCGTTTTTTCTTGATAAAGGAAAACCTTGGCTATAGTTCATCCCTACAGCAGAGCCTCGATTTCAGCCTCCAGTTCCTGAGGTGTCACGACAGGCTCGAAACGGGCCACGGCGCGACCTTTCCGGTCAATGAGGAACTTGGTAAAGTTCCACTTGATGTTCGGGTTGGATGCGTAGTTCGGATCCTGCCTGGAAAGCATCCCATCCATGAACTTGCCTGTGTCGCTGTCGCCGAACCCGTCGAAGGGCTTCTCGGAGTACAGCCACTTGAAGATCTCATTGGCATTCTCCCCATTGACATCGGACTTGGCCATCAGCGGGAAAGTCACGCCATGGTTCAGGCGGCAGAATTCTTCGATCTCTTCGTTGGTGCCGGGCTCCTGATGGCCGAACTGGTCACAGGGGAAACCGATGACCACCAAGCCCTTCTCCTTATACTGTTGATAAAGGGCCTCCAGCCCATCGTACTGGGGTGTGAAGCCGCACTTGGAAGCCGTATTCACGATGAGAAGCACTTTGCCTTTGTAATTGGCAAAGCTCAGCTCCGATCCCTCGTTGGTCACCGCGGTAAAATCATATACCTTGGTCGTTTGTTGTGACTGGCAGGCAGTAAAGAGCAATGCCATACCCAGGGCCACAAACAGGAGAATCCGCCTGACCTTAATCATTCTTACTGATTGCTTACGGTCGATTTGACAAACTGGCGGAAGTCTTCGATGTCTTTGCTGTCCGGGTGACCGCTGTGGACGGGGCCCATCGAGCCTTTACATGTGAATTCGGCAGTGCTGACTGTAATTCCGCGGGCTTCCAGGGCCTTGCGCATCTGGGGAACGGGCGAGGGGATTATGGCGGACGAACCGAAGCAAACGACCTGCTTCACCTTGTCAGGGGTGAGAGTTGCGATGAAGTCCAAAACGGCTCCGTTAACTTTGCCGAGGAAAACACCTGCGCCAAGATAGAGCGTATCAACGGGTTCCGTGAGCGGAGTATCGACCGTGGCGGCCTTTGCTCCGACAATGTCCTCAATGGCCTCAGCCATTTGTTTGGAATGACCAAACTTACTGTAGAATCTGATTGCAGTACTCATTTTGTTTATTCTTTATTGTTCAAAAGATGTTCAACTTCAGCACGATGCTCATACAAAGCACAACCTCCTGAATGCTCTCCTCCTACCAGATGTGCGTCGCGCAACTTGCGGAAGAGCGGCGAAGACAACGCGCCTTTGACTCCCAGACTTAGCACATTGCTGTCCGAGAAGGGGGAGAAAGGGCACGGCTCGGCGCTGCCGTCCGGTCCGATATGGAAGAAGCCCCTTCCGGCAGCCAGGCATCCGCCCATGTGCTGCTCGTCACCCGGGAAGGAGATAATAATCATTTCCGGATAGCGTTTCCGCTGATGTGCCTGAACTTTTTCCATCATCTCCAGATCCGCTTCGCCGAACGCCAGGTATTCAGTGCCCGGCTCAGTCGGTACGTACTCGACGTAGATGATGAGCTTGCAGCCTATCGCGCGCAGATTATCGACAAAGCCATCGGAGGTCACGAGCCCGAAGTTCTCCGTGGTCACAGTGATGCTGGTGCCGAAAAAGAGATCCTCGGCGTGCAGCATCTCCGCCGATTTCATGGCGCGCTGGTACATCCCCTTACCGCGCCGCTCGTCGGTCGTCTGCTCCAGGCCCTCGATACTGATAACCGGGATCATGTTCAGGTGCTGCTTGAGGAAGTTAATGTAGGAAGGACCGATAAGCGTTCCGTTGGTAAAGATAGGGAAGATCATATCTTCCACCTCCGCCACACGTTCCAGGATATCCCGTCGTATCATTGGTTCGCCGCCGGCCAGAAGGGCAAAATTAATTCCCAATGAGGAGGCTTCTTCGAAGATGTTCTTCCATTGTTCAGGCGACAATGACGGTTTCTGCGAGCCCGGATTATCGGAAGCGATTCCGTTCGCCCTGGCATAGCAACCTTTGCAATGCAAGTTGCAGGTAGTCGCTATGGAGCAAATGAGGAAGGGCGGTACGTCCACGCCTTCTTTCTTCTGTACCTGACGCCGGCGTTTTTCAGATTTCAGGAAAGTCTGCTGCAGGCGCCATATAGTCTTTGCCTCGAGCGGATTGCCCAGTACGTTGCGGTACGCCTTCGCCATAATCCGGCGGATGGCTTCACTCATGTAAGATTGTAGATTTATGTCGTTCACGATACAAATATACAACAATACTTTTATATCGCAAGCGATATTTCAAAAATCTGAAAAAAGTTTTATCTGGTAAGCATATAGCCTGCTATTTTTATGAAAAATGCGTCTTTTTCGTCAGGATGAGAGATCCGATTTCTTTTTGTTAATCAGCGCATCTATATCATTTTCAACACTTTGTAAGTATGCGTCAAGCTTCGCAAGGTCTTCAAAAAAGTTCGAGGATTTAGCTGTTTGGTCTACTAAACAGGCCAGCCATTGAGGCTGGCTTTTGTGTTTAGTAGCGGCGGCTCCGTTGCTTCGGTTTTCTTGCGAAAACCTCGCTGACACTCCGCCGCGGCGCCTGAAGGCGCCTTGTTACCTTCTTTCGTAGTACTTGAGTTTTTCTCGTTGTACACGAAGACTACGATTCTGCGAAAAGTTCGAGTTTGTGAGAATCCGTTTTTTTGTCAGTGGAACCTACATCTCCCGGGAATCGGCTTCCCAGTCGTAGTCAATTTCCTGATCCGGACGTTCATCCATTGCCGGGTCGAATTCCTGAACGGGGCATAGAAGTTCGGCTGCTGTCATTTCCTCGATGATCTCCTGGATATGGCCCGGCAGTTTCGGATAGAGATTGTAGCCGATCTGATGCTCCAGCCAGTTGACGCTGTGACTGTAATCGTAGATGCGTTTACTTTCCACGATCCCTTCCGGTGGGATCACGAACGCTATGGATTTCCACCCCAGGCTGCTACGGGTTTTCTTGCACACGGCAATAAACCATCCGCCTTTAAAAGGGCCATAGACAATATCAGCAGTGCCTTTCGGCTTTTGCACCGCCCAGTTGCGGCATAGTTCCAGGATAGCACCCAGATGCTCAGGTACGGAGGGACTGTCAGCTTTCATCTCCCACATTGTCCAGTTAGGAACGGCCAAAACCGAATCGAAGCCCTCCCAGCGTTCTTCCCTGTATCGGATAATGGCGTCAATTCGATTATCCAGTCTCTCGGGAAGACCTAACGAAGGAAGATGCTTCCGACCCATCCTTGATTGAATTTTTGCAGGACTGAGAACCTCCTGCGCTGAAAGCGGGAGGGAAAGAATTACAAGAAATACTCCAATGTAAAGAACCCTGTTCACTGCTATTTGTCGACGAAAAACTCTTTCAGTGGCTGATACCCAAGTTCTGCCATCAGTTTGTCCCAGTTGTGGGGCAGTTCAACCTTGACCGTAGCATATCCGCCGCCGGGCATGGTCTGCACCTTGTTACGGGCAGCATCGCCGGTGATGAGGAAGGCGGTCATTCCACGCTTCATCGTGGGGATGGTCATCTGCTCGCTTTCAGGAGAATCATACCACTCCGGAGTTGGTGTCATTTCTCCACCCTCATCTTTGCGGATATGGCCCTGGTACTGCCGCAGATTGTGCTTTCCTCCATCTTTTGCTCCGCCTGGATTGGCGTAATAGTTGGCAAAAGCCCTTTCTTTAACCGGCCGGCGGGATTCATCGATCAGGACCTTCTCCAGTGCTTCCGGACTCTTGTACTTTCCGGCAAGTATAGCCGCTACCGGTTCGGTCATCAAGATTGTGCGGAAGGTGAACTGGCGGCCGCTGCCCAGGGCGAACTGGCTGCGCTCGCTGATGTCCCAGGCGATAAGTTCCATCACTTTCTGAGGATTGGTTGTAGAAGGTGCCATATTATTACCCCAGAGCAGCGTAGAACCAAGGGTGATGGTGTTGTCATTGAGGTCGAATCCCTTGCGGACGTGATAAGGCTTCCAGCCGATGCGAAGGCAGGCGGCATCGTCCTCTACCATACACCAGGACATCGGATAACCGAAGGTCCCCATCCTGTCCTGCTTTACATAATAGCCGCAGAGGTTCATCAGCGCCAGATTCATAAAGCGGCCGATGGCCATATTGGCAGCCTCGTTGATCTGTCCCTGGCCGCTGTCAATGCCTAATTGCCGTGCAATCGGACCATTGAGCCAGCTGTATGGGATCCAAGCGTGTGTACTGGCCAGGGTGCGGCGGAAATTACCGTCTCCAAGGCCCTTCGTCAGCGCAATCAGAATAGGCATGTATTCCGGTTTACAGCCCGCCATAACGGCATTCACAGCCACGTGCCAGACCTTGGTATCCCTATGTGCAATAGGAAGAATGGCGACGGTCTCATCCCACTTCATATCGGTATATTTCAGGAAAGATTCCACTTTCTCGAAGGTTGGCGGAACGATGGGGAGGCCGTCAGACCATTTCATCTCCTTGAAGTATTCGTTGACTTCATCCAGCGTGCCGAAGAAGGTATCGTCACGAATGTCTCCCTTGTTTCCGGAAATGCCGGCCGAACGCTCTTCTTCGCTGATGGGTTTGGTGAGTGCCTCCACAATCTGCGGCCATAGAATCTCGCGCGTATTCTTAATCAGTTCATCGGCAGTATGAGTAGCAAATGCCCCCGGATACTGCGCCACCCGCATCACGGGAACACCATTGTTGAGGGCCGTATATTTGGCCTGGTCCACGAAGCCGGGGCCGGCGATAATTACCGAAGGAATACCCAGATACTCAGCGGCGATGCAAGACCCTGTCTCTTTAGGCGTGCAAAGTCCGCAGCCGCCGTTGCCGGAAATCACGGCATCCACACCCATCTCCTTGAGATTGGCTTGAAACTCTTCCTTGGCTTTGCGAGTGACGCCAGGTGCCGGATAAGGTCCGGCGATTCCGATCTCATCCAACAGGATCACTTTTGCCGATGGATAATGCGCCAGAATGAGCCGTTTGATTTCCGGGTGGGTAACACTTGTCATAAAGCTCACACCAACCACAGCAATGGTCTTGCCGTCCAGTGTCTGGAGCCTCGGAGCCTGTTGAATCAGTTCTACAGATGACCTGCCGACGGGACTGACTACGGCAAAGCCGGGTTCTTCCTTTACTACAGATACCGGAGTTGAGGTCGTTTTCTTTGTGGAAGCAGTTGGTTTTGTCTGTGCCGGTTTCGTGGTAACGGCAGAAGCAGTTGCCGGCGGAGCATCAGCCAGTTTGCAGGTTTCGTCACATACGATGCGCTGGGCATTCATTTCAAGACAAAAGAAAGAGCAAGCTAATGCTATAACAATGGTTCGAAGCGGATGAGATTTCATACGGTTTTGGAATTGAGTCTAAACATTAGATGCAAAAAACAAGCAAAGGTTAAATCCGCTTCTATCATATTATTATTTTCCTGATTTTCAATATATTGTGAAAATCTTTCAACCTTCAGAAGGTCCTCCAGAAGGTTCGAGAATTTACCCGTTTGGTCTACTATTTAAAAATGCTAACTGATTAATTACAAATCGGTTAGCATTTATCTTTTGTATGTTTCCAGTTGATTCTGGAGGTGTGTGTGTCGACAGGACGACACCGAATCCGAATTAACCAACTAAACGCTTTTCCCAAGTTCGTACGCCTCTTCCAGTTTAGTGTTGCCGGAGATTTCCCGCGGATCATTGACACCGCCGCAGAAGAGGTGGCTCTTTAGAGTTGCTTTTTCATAGCAGTCTATCCAGCCTTGCAGGCCGCTCTCGGCACGCTTTGGCGTGTGTTCTTCGTCCTCGGCCGCCGTGGTCAGCAGATAGATGTCCCTGAACTTGTAATCTTTGGGGTACATCGCATTCATACGGTCGATGAGCGTCTTCATCTGGCCGGACATCTCATAGTAATAGATGGGTGTCGTCCAGCATATTACATTAGCATTGAGGACTTTGTCCATGATAGCAGGAACATCATCCTTGAAAACGCACTCGCCGGTCTTTTGGCAGGACAAGCAGCCAATGCAGAACTTGATTTCCTTACCGCGCAGGGAGATGAACTCCACTTCATGCCCTGCGGCTTTTGCTCCTTCTGCAAATCTTTCCGCCAATGCATTGCTGTTGGAACCAGGACGTAGGCTGGTTGATATAACCACAACTTTTTTCATAATGACAACGACGGTGAAGTTATTTCAGATTCTCTTTGAAGAAGGATTCAATCTTGTCGTAAGGGATCACGCCAGCTACGTCATCATAGAGGTCGATATGGACAGCTCCGGGGATGATAAGGAGTTCCTTGTTGCTACCGGTAAGAAGACTATAGGCGTACTCGCTGAAATAGCGGCTGTGAGCCTTCTCGCCGTGAATTAGGAGCACGGGGTTCTCGATTTCACCTGCCCAGGCCAAGAGGGGTTGGTTCAGGAAACTCTGGCAGCCGATAACGTTCCAGCCGTCGGTGGAGTTGCCGCTGCGGGGGTGATAGCCGCGAGGACACTTGTAATAGGCGTGATAATCCTTGACGAACCAGGGCGCATCCTCCGGGAGCGGGTCGACTACGCCGCCAGCACGCTCGTATGTGCCTGATGCATAGTCCTTCGTCCGCTGGGCAGCGATAGCCTTGCGTTTCTCCATCCGCTGAGCGGGCGTGTTCTCACTGGCGAAATAGCCCTCCACGTTCACCTTGCTCATATCGTACATCGTAGACGTTACCGTGGCTTTGATGCGCGGATCAAGCGCGGCAGCATTGATGGCCATGCCGCCGAAGCCGCAAATGCCGATGATTCCGATGCGCTCCGGATCGACCAGGTCGCAAGTGGAAAGGAAATCCACCGCCGCCAGGAAGTCCTCGGTGTTGATGTCCGGGGAAGCCATCCGACGGGGCTCGCCGCCGGACTCGCCGGTATAGGACGGATCGAATGCAATGGTCAGGAAGCCACGCTCTGCCATATGCTGGGCATAGAGACCGCTGGTCTGTTCCTTCACGGCGCCGAAGGGGCCTGTCACGGCGATGGCGGGAAGCTTGCCTTCCGCGTTTTTCGGGACATACATATCGGCCGCCAGCTCGATGCCGTAGCGGTTATGGAAGGTGACCTTGCTGTGGTTCACCAGTTCGGACTTGGGGAAGGTCTTGTCCCATTCCCGAGTAAGCGTCAATGTGCTCATATTCTCGTTATTGTTTTGACAGCAGGCAAAAGCCAAAATGGCGGCTGAAATGAATGCTATATACTTCATTATTAATCAATTGATTGATGATCTATATTCAGAGGGAGACATCCCGGTCACTTTTTTGAACAGTCGGGTGAAATGCTGGGGATATTCAAAGCCCAGCTTATAGGCAATCTCCGATACAGGCAAATTCGTTCCAAGAAGCTCCTGCTTGGACAGGGTGACAATCTTGTTCTGGATGTATTCCTGTGCAGTCAGTCCGGTTTCCTTTTTTATCAAATCGCCGAAATAACTGGCCGAAAGATGTACCCGATCTGCCAGCCAGGCTACTGTAGGGAAACCTTTCTGCTCCGCAAGGCCGTCTTTGAAATAGGCGTTCAAGATGCGTTCGAAATCTGCGAGGATGTCGACGTTTACCTTATAGCGCGTGATAAACTGGCGGTCATAGAATCGAAGGCAAATGTCTAGCAATAGTTCGATATGGTCGCAGAGCAGCTCCCGGCTATGTTTGTCGATTGCATGTTCCAACTCTGCCTTGATGCTGTCGATTATTGCCAGATATTGATTCCGCTCGCGTTCGGAAAGATGCAGGGCTTCCGTCTGATCGTAGGAAAAGAAGGTGTAGCGGGCAATCTTTCGTCCAAGCGAGGTGCCGTGAATCAGGTCCGGATGGAACAGGAGGCCTATTGAAGAATTGCTCATACCATCATTGGGCTCTACCTGGACAACCTGGCCCGGAGCAAAACTCACAACGGTTCCTTCCTGGTAGTCATACTCCCGCCGACCGTATTTGATGCTGCAGCCGGCTCCCTGCTTGAGCCAAATGGAATATACCCCGAAGTTAAGCTTGCATTCCGGGTAATTTCTCACCGCTTCTGCCATATTGACAACCGTCACCAACGGGTGCAGCACTTCGAACCCACAGTATTTGCAGTAGGTGTCGATGCTATTTATCTGAATGATATCCTTTTCCATTTCTCTGTAAATATAATCATTTCGATTTATAATAAGGTCAGTGTCCGAACTGAACCGACACGTCACCCGGGCCCAAAGAGCTGGCAAGAGAACCGGGGTCGGTTATCCGTCCAATCTTTGTATAACTGTAGGCGGTATTGAACGTCTTGTAGAAAACGACCACACAATTGTTTCCATACAGAAGGATGTCTCCGGCATTAATAGTTCCGGGGCAGGAGGCATTGGAGGGTAATGTGGTATCAAGATACTTGTACTTCTCGTTTCCGTTCAGTTCCGTCATTTCTAACGTCATCGGCAGCAAGGCATCAAACTCCTTGGCTGTTGCATTGTTGGCCAGCTCGGCAGAGAATACTGTATTTCCAATGGCGATTCTGATAGGAGAGTTCTTTATGCCTAATGCAGCAAGCCAGGATTTCAGTTGTTCTGCGGAATAGCCGTTCAAACGGGATCCTTTTTTCCATTTAATGGTACTGAAAGTGCTTTGTAATTCTGTCTGAGAGGCGTCGATTCCGGAACTGCCAGAGGTGCAGAATGGAACAATCGTCTTGCCGGAGAAGTTGTATGTGTCCAGAAATGTGAGAATCAGCCGGGGCACTTTACCATACCAAATGGGAAATCCCAAAAGGACTATGTCATAATCGGTATTTGCCAGCGTTGTCTTGATTGCAGGACGGGCGGATGCGGGACCGTACTGCTCTTGATAAGCCCTGGTTGATGAGTCGTAATAATTGTTGTTCTCGGAAGTATAAGCTTCATCTGGTGTAATCTGATAAAGGTCAGCACCAAGAACACCGGCCATCGACTCGGCGATTGCCTTGGTATTGTTCGTAAAGGAAAAATATGCCACCAGAATCTTTTTGGGGCCACGGTCCGCTATGGGGGTACGGTAGATTTTGCCTGTCTCCAATACCATATCGCTGCCTGATAGAGTTTTTGTAGTCCCGTCAATCTCGTCGTTGCCATTCAAAAGTATCAGCGAGAAACTGTGATAAGTCCCTTCGGGAACGGGGAAATAGAAGTTCATGGTCTTCTGGTGCCACGAAAATGTGGTGGTAATGGATTTGCTTTCTCCAGCCAGATTCTTGTCTGCGGTAAGCCGGACCGCGGTTGCTTCAGCAGGCACGTTGTCATATGTGACGCGCAAGATGGCCGTCTGGTGCGAGAGCAGGGCGTGATACTTGCCGCTGCCGTCTTTTGAGAGCGTTCCGGCCCAGCGGTGGCGGAAGTCGCCGTCTTTCGTCGACGTGTATTCGGTCGGATATGTAAGGCTGAATACTCCGGTCGATTCATTATAATCATCGGCGATATACGGAAAGGCTACCGCGGCGCCGTCCTCGATGCTGCTGCCCGAAGGAAGATCTGCGGTGAACGTTCCTGTCTGTCCTCCAGTCTTTCCGGAGAGTGTGAAACGGTAATACTTGCCGTCGACGACAACGCCGATTTCGTCTCCGTTTTCCCAGGAGAAGGATGCGGAACCGGCGCCCGTATCGTTAATGAGGGCCTTGGTCTCCGGGAGTTCTACGGTAATGGATGTGTTTCCCTGTATGTCCGGAATAATGCCGGTTGTGCAGCCGGTAACGGCCGCAAGGAAGGTGATGTATGCAAGAGTTGTTTTCATTGCGCGTAGAGTTTTGTCGTTAAAACCACTCTCCCCAGTAACCGGTATCGCCTTCGGCGGCGTCGATTACAGGATTGCTGTCTTGATTTATTGAACCTGCGAGGATCCCCGATTCTGAATGAATTAGGATGAGCTCGGTTTGCGGGCTGTGATATTTTTGCTTCATGGTACAGTGATTACGGTGCAAAGGTATAACCTCCTTTTCACTTTTCACTTACCAATTTTGCTGATGCTTAAAATGGCTCCTGAAACGGAAAATCAGGATATGAAGCCTATTGATTATACAAAGGTAAGACATTGCGCGCACGCGCGAAATCCCCATTTTTAGCGATTTTTACGGGAGCGAAGCGACTTTTACCCCAAAGTCTGATTAAAGGAATTGTTCTCCTTCAGGAACTCCACGAACTTCTGCGCTGCATTCTTGTGATAGCTACCTTTCAGGTAGTGGTAGCAGCCGTCCATGCGGCCATCGG
>JAEELG010000055.1 GCA_016288775.1 Bacteroidales bacterium
CGGCAATCCCGTCTATCCCGAGAACCCTCAGCAGATCAATACCATCATCGACAGGGAATATATCCTGAAGGCAAACGTAACCGAGGTTGAATACCGCCTTACATGCGTGTCCACGATGATGGCCGACGGCAGCCGCGAGGCAACCGACATCGGCGACAGCTCCGGCAAGAGGGCCAACCCGGTTGTCCGCTTTGCCGGCAAGGACACCACCAACGGCGGATGCCGCCCGGTTGGTGAGAACATGAGGATTGAAGTTCTGCCGTAAATGAAGTTAAAGTATCTACTTTTCGCTTTTTGTTTAATTGCGCTCCTGCCAGGGGGCTGCGAAGAACCCTATGTTCCTCCCGTGATTCCCGACAACGGAACGGAGGAGCCGGAAAAGAACGTCGATCCGGCTATCGACGTGAAGACCGGAGAGGTGCTTCCCGCCTGGCAGGAGGGCTACCTCGACATCCACAGCATAAACGGCGGCCGCGGCGAGGCATTCTATTACATAATGCCCGACGGCACCACCATGCTGTGCGATGCCGCAGGCGCCCCGCCTGCAGAACTGCACGACTATAGCGGCGATTCGGCCGGGACGCCGTCGAAGCCTTCGCTCAGCGTTAGCAGCGGCGCCGTCATCGTCAACTATATCAAGCACTTCGCCCCTGCGGTGTCGAACGGCAGGCTGGATTATTTCCTGACCTCGCACTACCACGGCGACCACATCGGATCCTGGCGTGACAACTACGCCAAATTCGGCTGGACTCCGTTCGACAAGGACGGCAACACGGTAACGACGGTCAACCTTTACGACGGAGGCTTCTACCTCAACGGCATAGCCGAAGTCGGAATGGCCATACCCATCGACAAGGTCCTGGATCGCGGCGACTGGGCCTCCCGCCCCTCCGCCGATTATTTCGACAAGGGAGGACAGAACCGTTATGCCCTGTATATCAATTTCCTGAACTACTCCTCCCGCAAGTACGGCACCGTTCGCGAAACGCTGGTTCCGGGCAGCGAGGACCAGATGAAGCTGAAGCACGATGCTGCCAAATACAGCACCTTCCACATCCGCACCCTGGCCTCCGGAGGAGACGTCTGGAACGGAAGCTCCGTCAACAGGAACTATGTCCCCTCCACCGAAGAGTGTACGAAGAACCACGAGCTCTGGTCCATCAACGAGAATATTTTCTCCAATGTGTTCCTGCTGAGCTACGGCGACTTCGACTTCTTCAGCGGCGGCGACATACAGTACAACGGCCGCTCCACCTATAGCTGGAAGGATATCGAAAAGCCCATCTCCCAGGTCTGCAAGAAGGTCGAGGGCATGAAGGCGTCCCACCACAGCACTTCCAACACCAACAGCGCCGAGCTGCTCAACGTGCTCAAGCCCGACTTCTACATAGCCGGCGTCTGGAGGGACGTTCAGCCCAACCCCGCCACCATCAAGCGTGTTCTCAACGCCAACTCGTCGGTGAAGATATTCACCACCAACATGGCGTCGAGCAACATTTCCACCCTCAAGAGCGAGGGCGTGGATACCGACAAGTTCAGCACGCTCGGCGGCCACGTGGTGGTGCGTGTGGTTCCGGGAGGCGGAAAGTATTACATTTACGTACTCGACGACTCCAACCAGGAGTATAAGGTCAAGACCAAGTACGGCCCCTACACCTGCGCCAAATGAAACTGATAATACCGTTGATCATTCTTGCATGCGTGTCGGCATGCAAGGATGACGGCGACAAGCCGTCACCCGGACCCAACATCCCCACCCCGGAAGAATCCCCGGAAAAAGTGGGACAAACCCTGTCGGCCTGGACCGAAGGCACGCTGGACATCCATTTCATCAACACCACCACCGGCGAGTGCACCTTCCTGATCTTCCCCGACGGCACCCAGATGCTGGTTGACGCAGCCGGGTCCATTTCGGCCACAGGCCCGGTTGGAAGCACTTCCAACACCGGAATCCGCAAGCGCTGGGATCCGACCACGGATCCGAACTTCAGGGCCGGCAAATTCATTGCCGACTACATTAAAGGCTGCATGGCCTGGACTGGCAACGACAAACTCGATTACGTAATCGACACCCACTTCCATGCCGACCACTTCGGCGGCTACAACAGCACCATGCCCAAATCCGACACCGGCGGCGGCTACGTGAAGCAGAGCCTCCCCGAGGTGCTCGACCTCATACCGGCCGTCAAGCTGATGGACCGCGGCTGGCCCGACTACAACTATCCTTTTGACGTTCTGACCAAGGCCTCCAACGCCGCCACCATCAGGAATTACGTGACCGCAGTCAAATGGCACGTGGCGAACAGGGGGCTCGTTGCAGAGCGTTTCAGGGCCGGTGCCGACGACCAGATAACTCTGACCCGCAACAAGGCTGCGTATCCCGAATTCAAAGTCCAGAACATCGCCGTCAACGGGGATATATGGGACGGCAAGGGCACCACAACAGCAACCGCCACCTTCCCCGCCCTCAAGGACATAGTCGTGAACAACCCGGCCAGCGTGGCAAATTCCGACTGTTGTCCGGAGGAGAACCACTGCACCACCGTATTCAAGCTCAGCTTCGGCAAATTCGACTTCTATCATGCCGGCGACGCCCAGTACGACGGCTGTTCCACCTTTGTCTGGAAGGACATGGAGACGCCCTGCGCAGAGGCGGCCGGGATAGTGGACGTAATGAAGGCCGACCACCACGGGGTGGGCAACACCAACGGCCACGGCTTCAAGGCCAAGAACGGCCACATATGCAACGCCATGGACAAACTTCGGCCCCGCTGCTGGATCATCAACAGCTGGACCGACGGCCATCCGCGCCAGCCGACCTACGAAGGCGTTACCGAGATGCTTCCCGGCACCGACGTATTCATAACCAACACCTGCGATGCGATGCGTTCCTACGCCCGCTACGGCCAGGTTAAAGGCAGCGACGGCCACATAGTGGTGCGCGTGGGCAAAGGCGGCGACAGCTATTTCATCTACACCCTGACCGACTCGGACGGCAAAAAAACAGTCCGGCAGATTGCCGGACCGTACAAATCAAAGTAAGGTTTCTCAGATAGCCGAAGGACGGCTTCCGCCGTCGACGGCCACTTTTCCGACACCTTCGGAAGAGATGGTCACGGGACGCCGTGCCGTATAGCTCCTTCCGGCCTTGGTATTGAGATTCAGAGGAATCACGGGACGGATTGCGAGTCCGCAGTAGCGGGTATAGCCCGCGCCGCCGGATTCATACTTGCCATACATGAAGCAGAAACCGTAGAGCGAATCGTCGTCCTGTCCGGAATTGTCGAGCTCGCAGGACCAGAAGGTAGGATAATCCTCGTTCTGCAGCTTTCCGTCGGCGATGGCGCCGTTGCAGGGGATGAAGATGCTCCTGCCGTTCTTCTTGCTTACGCCTTCGTAGCCGACCACGCCGCTGTAAGACTTCTTATTCCACTTGCAGTTGTTGATGAGCTCGATTATCTCCTCGGTGGTAGGCATATACCAGCTGCCCTCCCACTGCACGTGCGAAGCGTCGTCGTCATCGTCGAGTATCGCCTTGTTGTCTACATTGCCGTATTTTGAATTGAGATTGTACTTCTTAAGGGCGTCACCCTCGATGTAGTACCACTCATAGGAATCCCACTCGTACTTGGCGTCGGCCTGCGGCTTGATCTCGCCCCAGGCGTAATAGTCGCCGTACTGCTCGGGAGACTTGGCGCCCAGGTTGCAGGTTGACCAATATACGGAAAGACCGAGATCTACCCATTCGTGACCCATGTGAGGATTCTGAATGGTCATGCCCGGCTTGGCATTGTCGCCGTTATTCTCACCGTTATTACCGCCGTTGTTGTGACCGTACGGCCTGTCGAAAGGGAGTTTGGGCGTACAGGAAGCCATCAGGAGTGCCGCAGCCGCCCAGAGAATACGCATGGTTTTCATAATACAGATGTTTAATTGTTCAACCGGATTACTGCATAAGCCGTGCCGCTACGCGCAGCGCCATTTTTCAGGCTCGCGGAACCCGAGCAGGAAAGGGCCGGTCTCCATGCGTTTCTTGCCTCCCAGCTGGACTTCGCGAAGGTTCACGGCACCGTCGGCGGTACCCACTGCAAGCACGTTCTTTCCGTCGCTGAACAGCTGTCCGGGTGCAAGGCCGGCGGGGGCAGAGGCCATCGCCTCGGCGGAGTAGATCTTGAGCTGGAGCGTCTCTTCGCCTGATTTGAGCTCGGTGAAGGCGGCGGGATACGGAGAGAGGCCGCGGATCAGGTTAACGATATCGGCGGAAGGACGGTTCCAGTCGATATGGCAGAGTTCGCGGGTCAGCTTGGGTGCGGGCTTGAGCACCTCGGAGCCCTGGATGAAGGAACGCTGGACGCGCAGCTCCACGTTGCGCTGGATGATCATGTCCACCGAGTCGCATACCAGCGCGCTGCCTATCTCCATGAGCTTGTCGTGGAGCGTGCCGGCGTTGTCGTCGGGCTCGATGCGGCACTCCTGTCGCAGGATGATGCCTCCGGTGTCGATGTCCTTGTCTATCATGAACGTGGTGACGCCGGTGATATGCTCGCCGTTGATTATCGCCCAGTTGATGGGGGCCGCGCCGCGGTACTGCGGCAGGAGCGAGGCGTGCAGGTTGAAGGTGCCGAGTCGAGGCATCCTCCACACCTCCTCCGGAAGCATGCGGAATGCCACCACCACGAAGAGGTCGGCCTTGTACGACGCCAGCTGCTCGAGGAATTCGGGATCCTTCAGCTTGAGTGGCTGCAGCACGGGGATACCGTGCTCCACCGCGTATTTCTTGACGGCGCTCTCGCCCGTCTTGAGTCCGCGCCCGCTGGGTTTGTCGGCGACGGTGACCACCGCCACCACCTTGTGACCCTTCTTCACAAGTGCATCGAGAGGCCCTACGGCAAACTCCGGAGTGCCCATGTAAACGATGCGAGGCTTGCGGAAGAATCCGGCGATCTTGCTGAGCAGCTTGCGCCACGATGCCTTGAGAGTATCCATGTTGAAGAGTTCGGCTTCCTTGATAGCCTTGTATGTCAGGAATGCCCCTACCGGGGCGAGCACATAGGCAGGCACGAATGTGCCGTTCACTGCGGCCCAGGTGCCGTCCTTGGCCATCTTTTCGCCGATGATCTGAACTATCCAGTAGATTGCGAAGAAGGCCATGGAGAACACGGCGCTCATGCCGATTCCGCCCTTCTTTATCATGGCTCCGATAGGGGCCCCGATGAAGAAAAGTATGAGGCAGGCGAGCGCCTGGGCAAATTTCTTGTAGAATTCCACGTCGGTGCGGCGGAGGTAGAAGTTGGACTGGTACACGTCGTGGGTGTAGGTCATCACTTCGCTGCTCTCGCGCTCGGCTTCGTTGGCGGCGCGGTCGCAGGCTTTCTTTATGTCTTCGTAGCTGCCCCAGGTGAGGAACTTGTCGGAACTGTACATGGCCGTCAGGTCTCCCCTGCGTGCCGTGTCGAGCTGCTCGCGCCTGGAAAACGCAGATTCGGCGCGGAAGCGGGCGTAATGCCTCTCCAGGGCGTCGGCGTTCTTGTTCTCGAGCGAATCCTTCTGGTGCTTGAGCTGGTCGAGGCGCATGGATTTGGCCTGGTCGCCGAAGCGGCTGGAGTCGGAATGCTCGAAGCTGTAGTTCTTGAGCGGGATGATGAGCTCCTCGCGCAAGAAGTCTATGCGGCTGAAGGCCAGCGAGGTGTCACGGTAATTCATCTCGTTGGTCTCTTCGTAGTTGGTGCCGTTGTACAGGGAGAAGGTCAGGTAATCCTTGGCTTTGGAAATCTTCATGATTGCCGAGTCGGCAATGATGATGGAGGTGTTGCCGCGATGGGCCGTATGGTCGTACACCTTCACTTCATACATCATTCCGGTCTCCCGGTTCTGGTCCTCGACTCGCAGCACGTAGCCTTCGATACCGTCGTAGAACGTTCCAGGGGGGATTTTTATCTCGTCCTTGGTTCGGGTGATATCGTCGCGGAGCGTGAAAATCTCGTTGTATGCCTTGGGCACCAGGTCGTTGCCTATGAAGAAGGCAGCCACGCTGATGATGGCTGCGGTGATTGCGAGCGGGGCCAGCAGGCGGCCGGTGGAGATGCCGGCGGCCTTGATGGCCATGAGCTCCTTGTTCTCGCCCATCTGGCCAATAACCATCATGGACGAGAGGAGCACCGAAAGCGGCAGCGCCATGGGCATGATGGTGCAGGCTCCCCACATCATGAATTCCATGATGACCCAGAAGCCGAGGCCCTTGCCCACCAGCTCGTCGATGTAGACCCATAGGAACTGCATCATGAGGATGAAGACGACGATCAGCAATATCGCGACGAAAGGTCCGACAAACGACTTGAGTACAAACTGATCGAGTTTCTTCATCCCTGAGGGTGACTGTTAGCGGGTTGCCGCGGCCATGAGGGCGTCGAGGGCGTCCTTCAGGCCTGCAAGATTCTTGCCACCGGCGGTTGCCAGACCGGGCTGTCCGCCGCCGCCGCCCTGTATGAACTGAGCGCCTTCGCGGATGTCCTTGCCGGCGTTGCGGCCCGCGGCCACGAGGTCGTCGGAGTACATGAGCATGAGCTGGGGCTTGCCTGCGGACTCGTATGCGGCAACAAGCGCCGTGTTCTTCAGCTCCTTCTGGAGCGCCAGGGCGGCGTTGCGGAGCATTGCCGGATCTGCACCGAAATCGGCTGAGGGGGCAATGGTGATGAGCTTGATGCCTCCCGTCTCAACTGCGGCCTTGCTCAGCTTGGCTGCAAGCTCGGCCGCCTTGGCCTTGGCGAACTCCTCGGCCTGCTTCTTGAAGCCGGCGTTGTCTTCGATGAGCTTGCGTATTGCACCTTCGAGGTCGGGAACGTTGTTGAAGAAGGAGCGGGCTGTCTTGAGCGTGTCCTGCATGCCCAGCACGAGCAGTTCCGCATCCTCGCCGGTGACGGCTTCGATACGGCGGATGCCGGCGGCGATCGCAGACTCGCCCACGATCTTGAAGAGGCCGATGTTGCCGGTGGCGGAAGTGTGACAGCCGCCGCAAAGCTCAACGCTGGGGCCGAAGCGCACCACGCGCACACGGTCGCCGTACTTCTCGCCGAAGAGGGCCATGGCGCCGAGACTCTGTGCCTCCGCCATAGTTGCGTCGCGCTTCTCGGAGAGCGGGAAGTTGCTGCGGATCAGTTCGTTGACGCGCTTCTCGACGGCCGTTATCTGCTCGTCGGACATCTTCTCGAAATGGGAGAAGTCGAAGCGGAAGCCCTTGTCGTGCACGAAGGAACCCTTCTGCTCGACATGGTTACCGAGTATCTCTCGGAGGGCCCTGTGCATCAGGTGCGTGCAGCTGTGGTTGTTGGCTATCTTCTGCCTGCGGGCGGCGTCGACTTCGAGCCGGAAGGCTCCGTCGCAGTCCTGCGGCAGGCGCTCGGCGATGTGTATCGTGAGCTCGTTCTCCTTTACGGTGTTGAGTATCTTGATGGTCTCGCCGTCGGCCGCGGTGATGGTGCCGGTGTCGCCGATCTCGCCGCCCATCTCGCCGTAGAACGGGGTGCGGTCGAAGACCAGCTGAAGCATCTCCTTGTTCTTCTGCACCACGGTGCGGCTCTTGAGGAGCTGTGCGCCTTCTGCGACGGTGGTGTCGTATCCCAGGAACTCCACATCCTCGCCCTCGTGGTACACCGTCCAGTCGCCGAAGCTGTTGGCGGTGGCGTTGCGGGCGCGGTCCTTCTGCTGCTGCAGCTCGGCCTTGAAGCCCTCTTCGTCAACCTTGAATCCGCGCTCGGCCGCGATGAGTTCGGTGAGGTCGATGGGGAATCCGTATGTGTCGTACAGTTTGAAGGCGTCTGAGCCGGGTATCAGCTTGGCGGCGGCGTTGCGCTCCATGCAGTCGTCAAGCAACTTGATGCCGCGGTCGAGGGTGCGCAGGAACGCGAGCTCCTCCTCGCGGATCACGGACTCTATGAGCTTCTGCTGGGCGGGGAGCTCGGGATAGGCGGCGCCCATGTCGTCCACCAGCTGCTGCACGAGCGTGCAGAGGAAGGGCTCGTTGAGCCCGAGGAAGGTGTAGCCGTAGCGCACGGCGCGGCGCAGGATTCGGCGGATTACGTATCCCGCCTTGACGTTGCTGGGGAGCTGGCCGTCGGCGATGGAGAAGCTGATGGCGCGGATGTGGTCGGCGATGACGCGCATCGCGACGTCGGTCTCCTTACTTTCGCCATATTTGTGGCCGCTGAGTTCGCCGATGCGGGTGAGCATGCCGGTGAATACGTCTGAGTCGTAGTTGCTGTTCTTACCCTGGAGCACGGCGCAGAGGCGCTCGAAG
>JAEELG010000056.1 GCA_016288775.1 Bacteroidales bacterium
ATAGAGCAGGAAGCGGCGCGCCTTGCGTATCCATTTCTGTTCCTCGAGTTTTATGTGCTCCTGGACAACGTCGAAGGTAATGCCTCCGCGAAGATATTCGGAAATCACTGGATCGGCCACCTTGGCGTGAAGACCGGGAGTGATTTCAAACATGGAGTATCTGTCGGCGAACCAGCGCATCAGCAGCACCGTATGAAGCAGGGAATGGTACTGGACGCCTGGGAGGAGCATGATCTGGTATCCGTTGCAGGTCTCACCTGCGTACAAGCCTTGTGCTGGCGTAAACGTGCATGGGCGCATGAGAACACCCTGCGGGCTCGGGGGAACGGCGGCGTTGCTGATGTACGGCGCGCCTATGTATTCGTACGGGCGTGTTGTGCCCAGGCCTGGCGTGATGCTCGTCTCCGTCCAGAGAGCACCGCCGCTGTACATGTCGCAGGTGAACATGCCTGGGATGTCCGGAGAGGGCGGAATGGCCCAGGGGAGCAGTTCCCTGCCGGCTTCCGACGTGAGCGCCGAAATGACGTGCAGTGGGATGCGGGCGCCTGTTTCCTCGCACCAGAGGTAGCACAGCTCGCCCAGCGTAAGCCCGTGACGGTGAGCCACTTTAGGTATCCATGGCCCCGGGTCGAGAACGGGAATCGTGCCTTCCACCACCCTGCCGGCGGGATTGATATGGTCGACGATGTAAATCGACGGACCTTCTTCCATCCTCGCCCTGGTGCTCAGAAGGCGCATGACGTCGCGTGTATAATTGAAATAGCGGACTCCGGTATCCTGGATTTCCACCACTACGGCGTCCAGGCCCTCGAGGTCTTCGGCGCTGAAATCAATCCTTCCCGCACCTGGCCCGGCTCCGGCGGGAACGAACTCCCGCACCAGGTTGCCGCGCGATCGGAAGATGTCGGACAGATAAGTCTGCGTGGCGCTGTCCCAGCTGCCCTGCGTGCAGAAGCATGCGACGCGTCCGTCGACGAGCCCCCTGTCGGGCTGCTCCCCTATCGCCGTGGTCCGGAAACTAAACATTGCCTATGATTCCTTTGGCGAGTTTGATGACTTCCTGGGCAAGAGATTCGGCCTCTGCCTCGGTGGGAGCTTCGGAATAGATGCGGATGATGGGCTCGGTATTTGAGCGGCGCAGGTGCACCCAGCGGCGTTCGGCCTCAAAATCTATTTTCACACCGTCGATGGTGTTGACCTTTTCGTTCTTGTAGTGCTCCTTCATCGCCTCCAGTATGCGGTCGATGAGAGCGCTGTCGCTCAGGTCGATGCGGTTCTTGGCGATGTAGTACTGAGGGAGCGTGGCCTTGTAGGCGCTGGCGCTGAGTTTCTTGTGTGCCAGCTGGCTGAGGAAGAGAGCCACGCCCACCATTGCGTCGCGGCCGCAGTGAGATGCGGGATAGATTACGCCGCCGTTGCCCTCGCCGCCGATCAGTGCGTTCACCTCGTGCATCTTGGTGGTAACGTTCACCTCTCCGACAGCCGCGGCATAATAGGTGCCGCCATGGGCTTCGGTAACGTCGCGCAGGGCTCGGCTTGAACTGAGGTTGGATACTGTTGCAAGGGGCTTCACGCCGCGTTTTACGGCATCGTCGAGCAGGTAGTCGGCCACGCTGACGAGGGTGTATTCCTCAACGAAGGGCTCGCCGTTCTCGCAGATGAAGGCCAGACGGTCCACGTCGGGATCGACGCTTATGCCAAGATCCGCTTTCTCTTTTACTACGGTTTCGCTGAGTTCCGTGAGGTTCTTGGGCAGCGGCTCGGGGTTGTGGGCGAAGTCGCCCGTAGGGTTGCCGTTCAGGGTTATGCATTTGACGCCCAGACGCTTGAGCAGGCGTGGCATGATGATTCCGCCCACGGAATTGATGGCGTCGAGCACCACCTTGAAGCCGGCTTTGCGTATGGCTTCCGCATCTACTGCCTCCAGCTTCAGCACGGCGTCGATGTGCTCGTCGGTGAAATCGTGGTCGTCGATTACGCCCAGGTCGTCCACGGCGGCGAAATCGAAATTGCCTTTCTCGGCAAGGTCCAGGATGGCTTTGCCCTGGTCGGCGGTAAGGAATTCGCCGTGCTCGTTCAGGAGCTTGAGGGCATTCCACTGGCGCGGATTGTGGCTGGCGGTGATGATGATGCCGCCGTCGGCGTTGCTCATTGTGACGGCCAGCTCAGTGGTGGGCGTGCTGGCAAAGCCGCAGCGAATCACATCTACCCCGCAGGCGATGATGGTTCCCACTACCAGCTGCTCCACCATCTCGCCGCTCAGGCGGGCGTCGCGGCCCACAACCACCTTGTATCGGTCGCCGAAGGGCTGTTTGCGATCCTTCAGGCAGGCGCAGTATGCATATGTGAATTTGACTATGTCAACGGGAGAAAGATTGTCTCCCTCAGAGCCTCCGATGGTGCCACGGATGCCCGAAATAGATTTGATCAGTGCCATTCTTTGTCGTCTTTGGGTCCGGCGGCCCCTGCTGAAGGCCTTTTGCCCATGTTTTATGGCCTTCAGCAGGGGCCGCCGGGCCGGTAATCGTACAAATTTAATGAATAATGATTATATTTACAACCATGAAAGAGTATATAAAACAGAATAAAGAGAGGTTCTTCGAGGAGCTGTTCTCCCTGCTGCGGATCCCTTCCGTAAGCGCCAAAGCCGAACATAAAGCCGATATGTACGCCTGCGCCGACAGGCTTTGCGAATTGTTGATGGAAGCGGGTGCCGACAATGCCGCCGTGTATGAGACCGACGGCCATCCGGTGGTATTCGGGCAGAAGATTATCGATCCGGCATTACGTACCGTGCTGGTGTACGGGCACTATGACGTTCAGCCGGTAGAGCCGTTGGAGAAATGGCGCACGGACCCCTTCGAGCCCGTAATCGGACCGGATGCAACCGGCCAGGAGGCCATCTGGGGCCGCGGCGCCAACGACGACAAGGGCCAGCTGTTCATGCATATAAAGGCCTTCGAGTATTTGGTGCGTACGGAACAGTTGAAGCACAACGTAAAGTTCATTTTCGAAGGCGAAGAAGAGATAGGCAGCCCTTCGCTGCCCGCCTGGATCAAGGCCCACAAGAAGATGCTTGCCGCCGATATCTGCCTGGTGAGCGACACCACCATGATAAGCGAGAAAGTGCCCTCAATCAACTGCGGCATGAGAGGCCTGAGCTACCTTGAAGTGAAGGTGGTCGGGCCGAACAAGGACCTCCATTCCGGCCACTATGGCGGAGCTGTAGCAAACCCCATCCAGGTGCTCTGCGAGATGATTTCCTCCCTCATCGACGCCGACGGGCGCGTGACCGTGCCTGGATTCTACGACAAGGTGGTGGAACTCTCGCGCGCCGACCGCAGGCTGCTGGCAAAGGCCCCCTTCGACATGAAGGAATACAAGGAGTTCCTGGACATAGACGCCGTACGCGGCGAGAAAGGCTACACCACGCTGGAGCGCACCGGAATACGCCCCTGCCTCGACGTATGCGGCATCTGGGGCGGCTACACGGGCGAGGGCGCCAAGACCGTGCTGCCCAGCGAGGCTCACGCCAAGATCTCCATGCGCCTGGTGCCCAACCAGCGGAGCGGAGAAATCACCAAGCTATTCGAGCGTCACTTCAAAAAGATTGCGCCCAAGTGCGTGAAGGTCGAGGTCAAGCCCTGTGAGGGCGGCGACGGATTCCTGATTCCCATCAGTTCAAGCGCCTACAAGGCCGCGAGCCGAGCCATCGCCGAGGTTTACGGCATCGAGCCCGTCCCCTCCCGCGGCGGCGGCAGCATCGCCGTCCTGGCGGAAGTCCAGAAGATTCTAGGCATCGACCCTCTCCTGATGGGCTTCGGCCTCGAGCGCGACACCATCCACTCTCCCAACGAAAGCTATTTATTGAAGCAGTTCTTCGGCGGCATGGAAAGCATCGCGCTGTTCTACCAGTACTGGTAATCCCGGTCAGTATTAACGATGCGCTCCGGAGGGTGGCTGTTTCTCCATCCTCGTTGCGCCCGGCAAAAACCGAACGCAGATTAAGATGAGAAGCCTGTTTTACAGCTCCCTGAACTTCTCGGAAGAGATCTTCTTGTCCTTGAACTTGACAGTCTCCTTAATCTTGCCGAGGACTTTGTTGTCTTCGACCTGCTCGGAGAGGCGTTCGAGCTGGCGGCGGTCCTTCATGATGTTGCCGACGGCTTCGGTCATCATATCTTCAGGGACCTGAGGCAGGCCGTACATGGCGTACTGGTATGATACAAAAGCTTTTGCGGCTTCGTAGATGTCTTCGTGCTCCACTTTGAAGCCGAACTTGTCCATCAGCTTGCCGCGGACCAGCTGCCACTTGAAATCCTCGCAGAAACCGGCGAAATCCTTGTCGATATCCTCCTTGGTGAGCTTGCCCTGGTTGGCGACCAGAAGCCACCTCTTGAGGAACTCCTCGGGGAGCTTGATGCCGGCCTTGTTCACGTAGAAGTCGCGGATATCCTTGCTCAGGCGCCACTCGGCCTCCTGCTTGTGCTCTTCCTTGAGGCGCTCGGTGACCTCTTTCTCGATATCCTCGTCGCTCTTGGGCTCACCCTCCTTGCGCTCGGCATAATACTTCTTCACGTTCTCGATGGCGGAAGCCTTTTCCTTGGCGGAGGTGGTGATGCTGTACTTCACGATCTCGTCGGCGGCATCGACATCAACGTTAACTTCGGGAGAGAGAGCCATGTCGAACACGAAGGTGAAGGAGTTGCCATCCACCCACTCGATCTCGGGCTGGTTCTCGCTGCCAAGGGGCTCGCCCAGGATGTGCAACGCGTTGTCGTTGATATAGTTATCGAGGGATGTGGTGATGACTTCGTTGACCGCGTCCACCAGCACCTGCTCGCCGTAAACCCTCTTGATGAGGGAGGCGGGCACCATTCCCTTGCGGAAACCCTTGAACTCTGCGGTACGCCTGCGCTCGGCGAGCTTCTTCTTCACTTCTTCGGCATAGTCCTCGGGGGCTATCTCGATGGTTAACTCGAGATTGAGGTCGTCAATTTGTTTTTTGGTAAGGTTCATAACGTTATTTAAAATTTAAGAATTTCTTTCTGGTTGCAGGATAGGCCACGCGGCCGTGATGCATCTGGGCCAGGTAGGCCTTTAGCGCCTGCTTCACTTCATTCAGCTCTTTAATGGTAATCTCGGCGTTCAGCAGCTGGCCCTGGTCGACCTTCCCCTGAACTATCTTCTCCACAAATGCGGAGAAGGCCTCGGGCGTGTACTCGGTAAGCGTACGTGAGGCTGCTTCTATGCTGTCGCAAAGCATGAGGACCACCTGTTCCTTGGTAGTAGGCGCAGGACCCGGATAAGAGAAACTGGATTTCTCGGCCGGATCGCCCTTGCCGGCGAGGTGCTTGCCCCAGAAATACCCGGTAACGGTGGTTCCGTGATGTGTGCGTATAAAATTGACCACGATGTCGGGCAGCCTCTGCTTGCGCGCCATATCCACGCCGTCCGAAACATGCTTGATGATATCTTCGGCGCTTTGTTTCGGCGAAAGCCCGGTATGGTATTTCTGGTCTTCGCTCTTGTTGAGCATGGACTCGTTCTCGATGAAGCACATGGGGTTGTTCATCTTGCCGATATCGTGATACAGGGCCCCCACCCTGAGCAGCAGCGGATTGGCATCGATGGCGCGTGCCGCCGCATCGGCCATGTTCATGACCTGCAGGGAGTGTTGGAAGGTGCCGGGAGCCTTCTGCTCCAGTTCCCGTAGAAGGGACGAAGATGTGTCGGCAAGCTCCGCAAGGCGGGAGTTGGACACCAGGTTGAATATCTTCTCGAAGAGATATATCAAAGGATAGCCTGCCACCGCCAGGAACGAAGCGATCATGAGCCTCAGCAGATCGGGAAGCATGGGCGTGTTGATCGCTCCCGTAAGATGCAGGGCGAGATAAGCCAGCGCCATGGCAATGAAGTTGATCAGGGCCAGCAGGAACTGCTTCCAGCCCTGGACCAGATAGCGCGAAGCGTAAATCGACACCATGCCGCCCGTCAGGAAAATGATGAACAGCGGCGCGCCGTAGTCGGCATAGACCAGCAACGGCAGCAGCGAAACGATATACACCGGCACTATAACCCTTGCACGTACAAAAGCCTGGAGATACAACGCCGCCAGGGTAAGCGGGGTTATGAAGAGCCATGAGGAATCGATCCTGCATACCAGCGTGATAGCCGCCGAAAACAACGCAAATACGAATACGAGATAGTAGTAACTGCGATTGTCCGACAGGAAACTCTTGCCTGAGAACACGATGGACAGGAAAAAGAGGCATATCAGCAACAAGGCGACCAGTATGTTGCCAAGGATACTCAGGTATACCGGGCCCGAACTGCCCATGCTGTTCTCGTACTCTTTCTTATAGGAATCCAGTATCTGGGCCACCTCCGCCGTCACGACTTCCCCGTTGGACACAATCAACTGGCCGGCAGAGACATACCCTCCGGTAGGAGAAATGCGGCTGACGGCTTCGGCGCTGACGGCCTCGGAGGTTTTGGCGTCAAATACCAGATTCGGAACGATCAGACCGTACACGCCGTACTGTTTCAGCAGCGAATCGGCTGAAGCATATCCGCTGGCCTCCTGCACTTCGGAAAGGAGCCTGGCCCGTGCCTGCGACAGTCCGAGGACCTCTGACGACGGAACCCTGACAGCGCGCTTGTCCTTCTGGACGTAGATGAGGTCGGCGTTTTCGGGGACTTCGTCATCTGCCAGCACGCCCTTCTCCATGATACTCCTGAGGGCTCCGGTTACCACGGGCTTCAAGGCCCCCAGGTCCAGAGCTTCGGCAGCCGATATGCTGGAACCGGTGACGCCGGCGGAATATTTGAAATAAGGCACATAGGCATCAAGGGCCCGGGCCGTTTCCTCCTGCATCTGCTCCACAGTCTTGAGAATGGGGAAATCGAAGGGGGCGAAAAGCGTCTCGTAGTTCCAGGTAGCGCCCTTCTTGTAATCGTAGCCGAACTTGGCCGTTCGCGGAGCGACGGCTGCAATCAGTGCTGCTACGATGAGGAGAGGCAGGAACTTATCTAAACGGGCTGTCAGTTTCACGTGCTATGTATTTATATGTCAGTTTGTCTGTAAGCCTGGGGAACAGCCTGTGAGCCCATACGGTAGCCTTGCCGAGACCGGTAAGGATTACCACGGACTTGCGTCGGGCAAGGCCGCGGGCCAGATGGCGCGCACATTCTTCAGCGCTCATCAGCTTGTCCTCGTCCAGAGGGGTCTCCCCCTGCGCGCTGCCGTCGGCAGTAAGCGCGGCGTTGCGCACGTTCGAGGATGTATATCCGGGAGCGAACACCAGCACTCCGAGGCCGTCTTTCAGGTGCTCTATGCGAAGGGTGTCCAGGAAGCCGCGGATGGCATATTTGGAGGAACTGTATCCCGTACGCGCAGGCAGGGCGGAATATCCCGCTATGCTGATGACGCCGACGACCTGCCCCTTCGTTTCAAGAAGATACGGCAACGCGTATTTGGTGCAGTTCACGGTGCCCCAGAAATTCACATCCATCAGCGAATGGATAACCTTGAGGTCAAGGTCCTTGAACATCGCCCTCATGGAAAGGCCGGCGTTGTTGACAAGTATGTCGATGCGGCCGAAGCGCTCCACAGCAGCGGCAACAAGGGCCTTGCAGTCCTCTTCCACCGACACGTCGCAGCGCACGCAAAGCACCCTCTCCTCGGGCCCCACTGACGGAGCGAGAGCGAGCAGCTTGTCGTAAGAGCGGGCAGCCATCACCACCTTTGCCCCCAGGCTCCCGAAGAGCCTGCAGGAGGCCAGGCCGATGCCGGAGCTGGCGCCTGTAACGATGATTACCTTGTCCTGGAAGTACCTGTTCATTTGATAGTCATCTCGGCAATGTCGTCGCCGTCATAGAGGCCGGCGTCGAGTTTGGCCTTGATTTCCTTGAAAGCCTTGAGGGTATACTCCACGTCCTCCATGGTGTGGGCGGCGGTGGAAACGATACGGAAGATGATCATGCCCTTGGGAATCACCGGATAGATGACCATGGAGCAGAATATCTTATAGTTCTCACGCAGGTCCTTGGCCATCTTGGTAGCCTGTGCCACGCCTCCGAAAATGTGTACCGGAGTAACGCAGGCCTGCGCCTCGCCAATGTCGAAGCCTTCCTTCTTGAAGCCGTCCTGGATTGCGTGGGTGATGGCCCAGCACTTCGCACGGAGCTCGTCGCCCTCGGGCGAGTCGATGATCTCCATACGCTTCATGTTGCCGATGACGAGCGGCATTGGGAGCGATTTGGCGTACATCTGCGAACGCATGTTGGCGCGCAGATAGTTGATGATCTTGTGCGGGCCGGCCACGAAACCGCCTATCGAAGCCATGGACTTGGCAAAAGCTCCGATGTAGAGGTCGATGTTGTCCATGCAGCCGAGCTGCTCGGAAGTACCGCGTCCGTGAGCGCCCAGCAGGCCGAAGCCGTGGGCGTCGTCGATCAGGATGCGGAACTGATACTTCTTCTTGAGTGCGGCAATCTGGTCCAGGATGCCGAGCGCGCCGGTCATGCCGAAAACGCCCTCAGTGATGAGCAGCACGCCGCCGCCGTTTTCCTCCGCCGTCTTGCAGGCGCGTGCGAGCACCTTTTCGCAGTCGGCGATATTGTTGTGGCGGTATTTGTACTTTTCGCCGATATGGAGGCGGATGCCGTCGAGAAGGCAGGCATGGCACTCGGCGTCGTAGACGATAACGTCATGACGCGCCGTGAGCGCATCAATGGTAGACACAATGCCCTGATAACCAAAGTTATACAGGAATGCGTCCTCCTTCTTCTCGAACTTGGCGAAAGTCTGCTCCAGCTGCTCGTGATAACGGGTATGGCCGCTCATCATGCGGGCGCCCATAGGGTATGCGAGGCCCCACTGAGCGGCGGCTTCTGCGTCTGCCTTGCGCACAGCGGGGTGGTTGGCCAACCCCAGATAGTTGTTGAGGCTCCAGTTGAGCACCGGAGTGCCGTTGAAAATCATGTGAGGGCCAAGCTCGCCTTCCAGGCGGGGGTACATGTAATAGCCGAAGCCCTGCTCGAAATACTGGCCTATAGGGCCGCCGCTGTCGCGTTCAATGCGATCGAAAATGTCCAACATAGCCTATGCGTCGATGTTTGCGTAATGTGCGTTCTCCTCGATAAACTGCCTGCGGGGCGGTACGTCGTCGCCCATCAGCATGCTGAATGTGCGCTCCGCCTGAGCGGCGTTGTCGATGGTAATCTGGCGGAGGCGGCGGTTGGCTGGATTCATTGTGGTCTGCCACAACTGCTCCTCGCTCATTTCGCCGAGACCTTTGTAGCGCTGCACGGTGTAGCCCTTGTCAGTGCCCTTGCCGAGCTTGAGGGCCGCCTCTTCGCGCTGTTCCTCGGTCCAGCAGTAGATTTCCTCCTTGCCCTTCTTCACCAGATAGAGCGGCGGAGTGGCCAGGTACACGTAACCGTTCTTGATAAGGTCGTACATATAGCGGAAGAAGAATGTAAGGATAAGGCAGGCGATGTGCGAACCGTCGACGTCGGCATCGGTCATGATGACCACCTTGTGATAGCGCAGCTTGCTCAGGTCCATGTGCTTCTCGCCCGTTTCGTCCTCCATTGCCACGGTGACGCCGAGGGCGGTGTAGATGTTGCGGATTTCCTCGGAATCGAAGGCGCGGTCGCCGGCGGCCTTCTCCACGTTGAGAATCTTGCCTCGCAGAGGGAGGATGGCCTGGGTGCGGCGGTCGCGGCCCTGCTTGGCGGTTCCGCCTGCGGAGTCGCCCTCGACGAGGAAGAGTTCGCAGCGCTCGGGATCCTTGTCGGAGCAGTCGGCGAGTTTGCCGGGCATTCCGCCTCCGCCAAGCGGGCTCTTGCGCTGAACCATCTCGCGCGCCTTGCGTGCTGCAGCGCGTGCGGTGGCGGCCAGGACTATCTTGTCGATAATGGTCTTTGCGAACTTGGGATTCTCCTCGAGATACATGTCGAGGGCTGCCGCGGTTGCCTGGGAAACGGCCGACGTGGCCTCGGGGTTGCCGAGCTTGGTCTTGGTCTGGCCTTCGAACTGGGGCTCCGCGATCTTAACGGAGATGACGGCGGTAAGGCCTTCGCGGAAGTCTTCCGGAGCAAGGTCGCCCTTGAATTTCTCGAGCAGCTTGTTCTTTTCGGCATACTGCTTCAGGGAGCGGCTGAGGCCCATCTTGAAGCCCTGCAGGTGCGTTCCGCCCTCTATGGTGTTGATATTGTTGACGTAGGAATAGATCTTCTCGGAATAGCCGTTGTTGTAACGGAGGGCTATGTCGATGGGGATGATCTTGTCGGAGGTGATGCAGACGGGCTGAGGAATGATGGTCTGAGCACCGGCGTCGAGATATTCGATGAATTCGCTGAGGCCCTGCTCCGAGTAGAACACGTCGCTGCGGTAAACCTTGCGACCGGTGGCCTTGGATTCGCCGTCGTCGGTCTTCACGAACTCGTCGGTAAGCTCGCGCTCGTCGGTCAGGGTGATATGGATTCCCTTGTTGAGGAAAGCCAGCTCACGCAGACGCGCCGCGAGGGTGTCGTACTTGTAGTGAGTGGTCTGCTGGAAAATCTCCGGATCCGGGTGGAACGTGATGATGGTACCGGTGTCGCTCGCCTCGCCCTTCACCTCCACGGGCGTGATGGGCTTGCCCTTGGAGTAGCGCTGCTCGAACACCTTGCCCTCGCGGTGCACCTCGGCCACCAGCAGGTCGGACAGGGCGTTGACGCAGGAGACGCCCACGCCGTGAAGTCCTCCGGACACCTTGTAGCTGGACTTGCTGAACTTGCCGCCGGCGTGCAGCACGGTGAGCACGACTTCAAGTGCGGAACGGTGCTCCTTCTCATGCATGCCCGTAGGAATGCCTCGGCCGTTGTCGCTAACCCTGATTGAGTCGCCCTTGAGGATGCGCACGTCGATGGTGTCGCAAAAGCCTCCCATGGCCTCGTCGATACTGTTGTCCACAACCTCGTAGACGAGATGGTGGAGTCCCCTCTCGGAAATGTCTCCGATATACATGGAGGGGCGCTTGCGCACCGCCTCGAGTCCTTCGAGAACCTGGATACTGTCTGCGGAATACTGCTCTTCCGCTTTCTTCATCTCTTCCTGATCTATCATAATTCTATAACTGATTTACAAACTGACTGTTATGCCGGCCGTAACAGAAGGGCCGTACTCGCAGAACACGGGGCTGATGCGGATTTCCTGGTTGAGCAGGTTGGAACCCTGCAGCCACGCGCTGATTTTACTGTTGAACTTGTATTCACCCCATATACCGAGATTCACGTAACCCGGCATGCGTGCGGTCTTGGTGCCGACCACGGCCTCGCGGAAAGTGCTTCCGGAGACGGAGAGACCGGCGTAAATGCGTTTCATCCAATTGTATCCGCCCTTGATTTCGCCGTAAAACTCGGCGGGAGCGAAGATACGCTCGCCCACGCCCTCGGGAAGCTTCTGGTAATGCAGGGAGCCGTCGACGTTCACACGCTCCGACACCCATGCGAGTGCCAGGTCGGCGTGGAACACTTTGCAGTCCTGATAGAGCAGGGCTTCGGTTCCGGCGGCACTGACAGCCCAGAAAGGACTGTTCTCCACGAACTTGTAGCCGGCCTTGACGTCGTACTGCAGGCCGAACGGCGCATAGCCGCGCAGGCCACCGCCCAGATCGGCGATTTCACGCACGGGCATGGGCGTTGCGTAAGCCGTGTGGAACCTGTGCGAATACGCCTTGTAATCCCAATAAGACGGCATATGGTTGCGGCCGTCGGCGAACAGGTACAGGTTGATGTAATCCCTGAACAGGTGCAGGTCGAGATTTACTGCTGGGCTGATGGTAACCCTGTCCACAAACCAACCTACACGGAATCCGGCGTCGACATCAAGAATTCCCCAGTTGAAAGCGGCATGGGGATGGATGTCGGCGGCGGTATAGAACATATTGGTGGCGACCAGCACGTCAGCCCCCACCTTGTAGTTGCCGGACAGATGAGGGGCGATATCGGCGTCGATGCGTATATCATGGTCGTACACCGACATCTGGCCGTCGCGCCTGTCTTCAACATAACGGTAGCGCACACCCAGGCCGTAGCAGAAAGCGCCAGGCTTCTGATATGCGGCACGGACGGATGCATACGGCGCATAGCCCAGGCCCGCATGATACAGCTGATGGTCGGTGAAGATGCCTTCGCACCCCAGTTCCGCACGTAGCAGAACCGGTCCGAGATTGAACCTGGAATCGACTCCCGCCTTGGCGCCGAAGTCATAGCCCTTGTCGAGCTGGGACCTGTCGGCCTCGAGGGAGGAAGGAGTGATGCGCAGATAGTTGCCGTAGTAGCCCTTGCCGCCTGCGAACACGTTGACTGCGGCCTTCTTGCGGTCGAGCACCGACCAGACCGTCTCGAGCTCGGGCCTGAACACGTAACCGGCCCCTGCCCTCAGATAGAACTTGCGGCCGTCGTAAGGCGATGCGGAAGGGGCGATATCCACGGAATACGGGGAGAACTCGTATGCCCCCTTGTAGGGAGACTCGAATACGGAATAGTCGAAATGATAGTCGAAACGCAGCAGGGAGTCGGGAACCGACATCGAAGGGCCCTGCTTGGAAACGTCGTTAAGGCGCGTCTGATATTCGTTGGTTACCTGCACCTCGGGATTGAGGTTCTGGGCGAAAAGGCCCAGAGGCATCAGCGCAGCGGCAATCAGTAAATATATTCTTTTCATTCTTCGTCGCCTAGTTAAGTTTGTTCAATCTGGACTGCACGAGGTCGGCAATGTCGTCGTCGGCACGCTCGGGAGTGTATCCGTCGCGTATGCTGACCAGCGTAGCCTTTGCCTGGTCCTTCTTTCCAATCTGGACGAACGCGTCGGCCAGGGTTATGTAGCAGCGGGCAAGCCAGTAATTCTGGCCGCCGGCCTTGCCGGAGAAGTCGAACACCATGTTCTGCACGGAGTCGTAGTCGGCGCGGTCGAAGGCATCCTGGATGAGGATGTACGAAGCCTCCGCGCCCTCGTCGGTGGACGGCTGGGCGGCGAGTTCCCTGAACACGTTCATGGCATCCGAACGGCGGCTGGAACTCAGGTAGGACTTGGCCCGGATGTATTTGGCCTCGCGCCTGAGTGCGTCGCCGATGCCTGTCAGTCCTTCCGCCTCGATGGAAGCGAGGGCGGCGCTGTCGTAGTCGCGGCCCTTGTATGCGGAACGCATCATTCCGATGACCGCCTTGTCGCGGTTGCCTTCGAGCCTGGCCTTGTCGCGCAGCATCATAAATACCTCGTATGCACGGGTGTAATGCTCCAGGCCGTATGAAAGTTCCGCCAGATTCAGCATGGAACTCTCTGCGAAAGGCCCTGCGTCGGATGCGCCGATCACACGCTCATAATAGTCGCAAGCCTTCTCCTTGTTGCCGAGGGCGGCATAGGATTCGGCCAGGTAGAACAGGGCATTGGTGACATGGCTGCCGTACGGATAGGTGTCCAGATATTTCTGCAGCGAAGACGCCGCCTGGACGTAATTGCCGGAGAGATACACCTGCTCGGCGGTATTGAAGTAGAGGTCTTCCTTGTCGGACTCGGACTTGCCTGCGGTAAGATTGTTCTCCTCCAGATACTGCAGATACTTCTCAGGCTGCTGCATTGTCTGGTAGATGGATTCGATGGCGAAGAGCGCATCTTCGGAATACTGGCTGCCGGGCAGCAGCTTCACCACCTCCTTGTAGCATGCAAGCGCCTGTTCGTAGTCGGCGGTGTTGCGGCTCACCATGCCCATGCCGATCAGGGCCTTGGCCTTGGTTTCCTTGTCGGCGGCGTTGTTGCGGAGGAGCCGGAACGCCTGCATTGCCTGGTCGTTGCGGGAAATGTCCATATTGGCGCGCCCTAGCTCGTAGAGACACTCGGCATACATGGGGGTGTCGGGCTCGGCGTGAAGCACGTTGGAGAGTATCTCCGCCTTGGCCTTCTTGTCACCGGACAGCCCGTATGAAAGGGCCAGCTGGCTGTAAGGATAGAGGTCCTCCGACACGCCTATCTCCTTGACGGCCTTGCCGTAGGAAACGATGGCGCCGGAGTAGTTGCGCACCGCGAAATCACAGTCGCCGCGGCGCATCAGGGCATCCTTGCGGGCGCTCTTGTCGCCTTCGTTGAGGTAAATGTCGAACCAGCGGGACGCCTGTCCGTATTCCTTGTTCTTCAGGTGAGAATAGGCGACGTTGTACGGCAGCAGGGCGCCTTCCGCAGAGCCCTCAAGCGCAGAAAGGTTGTACAGGTCGGCGAAAATCTTCGCCGCCTCTTCGTAATTCTCGCTGCGATAATTGGATTCAGCCTGCCAGTAACGGGACATCTGGTTGAGAGGATCGTGCTTGGGCAGGTAGTAGGCGGCAGCTTTCAGGCAGGGAATGGCATCCCTGTAAGCGCCGCTGGAGATAAGCTGCTCGGCGCGCAGGTAGTAAGCCTTGATGTAGTTGCTTCGCTGCCCCTCGTCGAGTTCGTCAATCTTGTCGTAGGCCTCGACGGCGCCGGCGTAATCGCGGTTGTAAAGCGACGCAAGGGCCATGTAGCCGTAAATCTCGTCGCCGCGCCTGGAAGTGTTGTAGCGGGAGATGTAGGCTGCGAAAGGCTTGGTGTCCTTGTTGAGGTCGAATGCCAGCTTGGCGTAGTTGAAGAGGGCGTCTTCCTGCATAACTGGGTTCCAGGCCACGTCGGATGCGTCCTTGAAGGAATTCATCGCGCCCACGTTGTTGCCGGTGTTCAGATATGCGTTGGCCAGCTGGTAGTTGGCGATCTGCCCGAGGGAATCGGTACGGTCCGTCATCCGGGTGTAGTTCTCGATTGCGCCCTTGAAATCGTCTACGGCATACAGGACAGAGCCGGCGTAGAACCAGTCGGCGCGGGTCATGTTGTCCTTCGAAGTGGCAGCGTAGTACTTCTTGGCCTGCTGCTTGTCGCCCTTGACCAGGTACGACTCGGAGATGATGCGGGCCAGATGGGCCTGGCGGACGCTGGGTTCTCCGGAATACACCTTCACGCCTTCATTTATCACATAGTCGTAGTCCTTCTGCATGAAGTGGCAGTCGACCAGGTAGAAAGACGACAGTTCGGCGAAACGGGGATCAGAGCAGGACTGCTCGAACCATTTCTGCGCGGTGGCGAAATCCTTCTCGGTGTAGCTCATGTAGCCCAGCGCGTAACGCGCAGGAGCCTTGTAATCCGACATGGGCAGGGTATCGACCTCATAAAAGTAAGGACGCGCCTTGTCATATTCTCCCTGGGCATACCGGGAATAGCCCTCCTTGAAAGCCAGTTCCGGGAGGCATCGTGCATCGAGCTGCTTCTTGTTCACGGCGGCGAAATGCCTGGCGGCATCATCGTATTCGCCGCGGTCGAACAGCACCAGGCCGTACTCGTACTCCATGAGGTTGGTAAGCACGGACCCGCCCCAGGTGCTTTCATACTCGGCTATGCGGCCTTCGAAGCCCTCGCTTCTCATCTTGATGGCGCACAGTACCGAATAGCCGTCGGCAAGCGGTTCGCCCTGTATTTGGGAGAGGAGGCTGGAAGCCCTCTCGTACATTCCGTTTTCGTATAATCTGACCGCCTCCCGATATGTGTCGGCACGCCAGTCCGGGGCCGCTTGGAGCGACGCCGAAAGCAAAAAGGCAGCCAATAAAAGACGTACTCGCATAAGCTTGTATTTTAACTTACAAATATACTCATTTTTTGCGAAATAAAGAAATATAAATTATAGTATAAAAATGGCGGAAAGCACGCGTATTTTTATTATATTTGCGAAGTTTAGGCTTATTCTTTATGAGCACAGTTATCGGATTCAAAGATGCCGACATCACAAGCGGAGAGGGCATCGTGGTATATGGCTTGAACATGGAGGTGTCCGAAGGAGACCTGGTGTATATCGTGGGCAAGGTGGGCACAGGCAAAACCTCCATCATCCGTACGATAATCGCAGAAAACAAACTCGCCAAAGGCTCCGGGCACGTGTGCGGATACGATCTTGCAAAGATGCGCAGCCGCGACGTCCCCATGCTCCGCCGCAAGCTCGGCGTGGTTTTCCAGGACTTCCAGCTGCTGATGGACCGCAGTGTCGAATCCAATCTCGAGTTCGTGCTCAAATCCACCGGATGGAATGACCGCGAAGCCATGGACAAGCGCATCTCGGAGGTGCTGGAGGCCGTTGACATGCAGACCAAGGCCCACAAGATGCCGCACCAGCTTTCCGGCGGCGAGCAGCAGCGAATCGCAATCGCCCGCGCCATCCTCAACTCCCCCGAAGTGATCATAGCCGACGAGCCCACCGGCAACCTCGACGCCGAAACCGCCGAAGGCATACTCCAGCTGCTCATGCGCATCAACCGCGAACAGGGCACCGCAATCGTGATGGTGACCCACAACCGCAGCATCATCGACCGTTATCCCGGCCGCGTATTCGAAACCCGTAATGAAACATGCACTGAAATATGAAAGAATTTGAACTCAAAGTACAGAACTGGCTCAACGGAGACTTCGACCAGGCAACCAAGATGCAGATACTCAAACTCCGCAATGAGGATCCGGCAGCACTGGAAGACGCTTTTTACAAAGACCTGGAGTTCGGCACCGGCGGCCTGCGCGGCATCATGGGAGTGGGCACCAACCGCATGAACAAATACACGGTCGGCATGGCCACCCAGGGCCTGGCGAACTATATTCTGAAGCATTACGAAGGCGATGACCCCAGAGTCGTAATCTCCTACGATTCCCGCAACAACAGCAAGGACTTCGCCAAGATCGCCGCCGAAGTGCTGTCCGCCAACGGCATCCACGTGTTCATTTTCGACAATATCCGCCCCACGCCCGAAATGAGCTACGCAGTGCGCCTCAAGAAGGCTGTGGCCGGCATCATGATAACCGCATCCCACAATCCCAAGGAGTACAACGGCTACAAGGTCTCCTGGTCCGACGGCGGGCAGGTAACGTCGCCGGTCGACAAGGAAATCGTGGCCGAAGTGGCCAAGGTCTCCGACCCGTCGATGGTGAAGTTCGAGGCCGGTCTGCGCTGCGGCGAGATCGAGCCGATGGGAGCCGACGTTGACGAGCTCTATCTGCGCGACCTCCTGTCGCTGCGCCTTAGCCCCGACGCCGTGAGCCGTCACAAGGACCTCAAGATAGTCTACACTCCCCTGCATGGCTGCGGCGTACGCCTCGTGCCTGAGATCCTGAAGCGCAGTGGCTTCGAGAACATAATCCACGTGCCAGAACAGGACATTTCCGACGGCAACTTCCCCACCTGCGTCTCCCCCAACCCGGAGGAACCGGCGGCGCTCAAGCTGGCGATCGAGAAGGCGGAGGCCACCGGAGCCGACCTGGTGATCGGCACCGACCCCGACGCCGACCGTGTCGGCATAGCGGTACGCGACAACGAGGGCCGCATCGTGCTGTTCAACGGTAACCAGACGGCATCAATGCTCACCTATTACATCCTCACCCGCTGGAAGGAACTGGGCAAGCTGACAGAAGGCAAGTACGTCGTCAAGACCATCGTCACCACCGAACTCATCACCGAAATCTGCAAGAGCTTCGGCGTGCCGGTCTATAACGTGCTCACTGGATTCAAATACATCGCCGAGGTGGTCAAGCGCAAGGAGGCCGAGGGCGGCGAATTCATCTGCGGCGGCGAGGAGAGCTACGGCTTCAACGTTGGCCAGTTCGTTCGCGACAAGGATGCTCCCGTGAGCTGTATGATGATTTGCGAATGTGCTGCATGGGCGGCGGACCAGGGCCTGACCCTGTACCAGCTGATGCAGAAGATATACAAGGAATTCGGCTATCGCAAGGAGGGCCTTGTGAGCCTTGTGCGCAAGGGTATCAGCGGAGCGCAGGAAATCCAGCAGATCATGGTGGACATGCGCAACAATCCTCCCGCAGAACTCTGCGGCTCGCCCGTCACGAAGGTGGTCGATTACCTCGAGCCCGAAAAGACCGGCCAGCCCAAGTCCAACGTGCTGCAGTTCTTCGACGAGGCCGGCGACGTTGTATCGGTACGTCCTTCCGGCACCGAGCCCAAGATCAAGTTCTACTTCGGAGCCAAGGGCGACGACGCCGACGCCAAGATAGAGAAACTAAAGAAGCAGTTCACTTAGAAATCGTATCGCAATGATCAACAAGGAGATAAATATCAAATACGAGGAATACGCCTCCATTGACGAGCTGAACGCCGAAGACCGCGAGCTTGCCGGTGCCGCCATCGAGGGAATGAAGGGCTCATACGCCCCCTATTCCCACTTCAACGTAGGCGCTGCCGTGCGCATGTCCAACGGGCAGATAGTCCGCGGCGCCAACCAGGAGAATGCGGCATTCCCTTCCGGACTCTGCGCCGAGCGCACGGCCATGTTCGCCGCCGGGGCCAAATATCCCGACAAGGACATGCAGAGCCTGGCGCTCGCCGGCGGCATTTACGGCCGCCTCACCGAGGAGCCCGCAACGCCCTGCGGAGCATGCCGCCAGGTCATGGCTCAGTATCAGGCAAAGGCCGGAAAGCCTATGTCGGTGATAATGATAGGTGCCAGGCGGGTGTGGAAATTCGAGAAAGTCGACGATATTCTGCCGCTGATATTCGACAGTATCTGATTTTTTTATATCTTTGCAGACGGGGAAAGTCCTGTACGACCAGCTCCCTCAAAACTCCCCCAGGGCCGGAAGGCAGCAAGGGTATGAGGTTGTAGCGGTGCGATATTGGGTCGCTTTCCCTTTTTTTATACAATAAAGGCCGCTTTTCAGCGGCCTTTATTGCTTATTATCAAACGATTAGATGCAAGTATATCCGCCATCGACCGCGATGTTCTGGCCGTTGACGTAGGTGCTGGCGGGAGATGCCAGG
>JAEELG010000057.1 GCA_016288775.1 Bacteroidales bacterium
CCCATGGGAACTTTTCGTTCCCATGGGGCTTTTTGCTGATACGCGCCGTGGCGGCGTGGCGAAAGAGAAGGCGAAGCGAGGGGCCGTCCGCATCCCCGCCCGACAGCGGACCGGGCTTCCCCATGGCCTCCGCCACCCTCCCGCCCTTGCGGTGCGCGGTCTCGCCGCCGCTTCCGGCGGACACGGAAACGGGCTCTGCCCGGCACCGAAAGGAACGGAAGGGATCCACGGCCGGCCCGAGGCAAGGCGCTCCCATTTTTCTCAAGCCATTTTCCGTGGTCGGCGCGGCCGCGCCGTTCTTGCAGGAGGTGCATTCGACAGACCCCTTGCCACCTTGGCAAGATGTAAGGGGTCAGTGAAGTGCAGGGAGGCTCACATTCCCGGCGTGTGCGATTTTTTCCTAAAAACCTTCTCTCTCGTCCGCGCCCGGGCAATTTGCCACCCCCATCCGCCAGCGGCGGACGCTCGCGGCAGACGTTGGTCTGGCCGCTTCGCCAGGTGGGGGCGGCAACTTCCCTCGGGCGCGAACGAGCGGTTTTTCGCGGGGAATGCCGTTGGTGTACCGTGAGCCGCACCCGGGCGAGTAAGACGGGCTTGCACCACACTCGGCGCTCCACTGACCCCTTACCCGCAAGGCACTGTTTTTTTGACAACAGCAGAGAAAAGGTGTAACATGAACAAAAGACGGGAGTGAACTTGCTTAGGAGTCCTGCCTTGTAACGGGCGGATTTTTGACGATTGCAATGGAAAGGAAACAACTCATGCGACATGTCTGGAAACATCTGGCAGTGGTATGCGCCGCACTGGCATCCGTTGGCGTTTTCGCCGCGCCGACGATTACGGCTCCCATCGACTATTCGACGGTGGTGACTGTCAGCGACAAGATAGTCAACGATATACACTCGGCCGCGTTTACGAATGCCAATACATTTACGAAGACTTCGTATACAGGCGCCTATCGCCAGGCGGCCACGGCTGAATACCAGACGAATTCCCTTCCGGTGCGCCTTGCATGGACAGGTTCGTCAAGCAAGTATACGGTTGTGGTCTGGCGCATCAACGACGGGAAAATCGCCCTTTCGCGAACCGTCACGGGCACGTCCCTGCTTTTCTACGATGCGGAGGTTGGGCGGAACTACGCCTGGAGCGTGATGGACGCTTCCGGCGCAACGGCGATAGGGCATTTCTTCACGGACAACCGCGCGCCGCGCATCATCTATACCGACCAAGACCCCTCGACTGCCGGAAACGAGTGCGGAAACTGCCGCGACCTCGGCGGATGGATGACCGAGGACGGCACAAAGGTCGTCAAGCAAGGGTTGATATACCGCTCCGAGCAGACGGAATACTGTGCCGCCGGTGCGGGCGTGGATGGTAGTCCCAAGCAGGAGCTGCATTATCTGAAGGATACGCTGGGAATAAAGCTGGACCTGGATCTCAGAACTGTCGATGTCGTTCAGGGCATTTCGAATGACAGCGAGCGTATGCCATGGGCGTGGGATCTGCAGCAAAGCCTCAACATCCTCAAGTGGTCTAATATTGGCGAAGGAGTCCCCCGTGTAGTGGTTCATGATGTCTGCGGCGTGGAATTCCCCATGAATGGGGCTTTCAACGCCGACTCCGAAAACAACTCAAACACCAAGAAGCAGAACAACAAGGCCGTCTGGTGCGCGTTTACCAATCTCTGCAACGCCGCAAGGCTGCCGGCCATTTTCCACTGCTCCCAGGGGATGGATCGTACAGGGGGCCTGGCCTACGTCCTGCTTGGCGTCCTTGGCGTTTCCGAACTGGATGCGCGCCGCGACTACGGTCTTACTTTCTACGCCGTGGCGGAGGATGATATTTATATGAATACCACCAAGCATGGCTACGGTCCGCTGTACAGCAACACCAACAGCCTGTACAACATGCTTCCGGCAGGAGCGACTTTCAAGGACAAGTGCTACAACTATCTGGTGCAGTGCGGCACGAATACGCTTGGCGCCGCGAAGCTGGAAGATGTGCAGGGGATAATCAACGGCTTTAGGAATCTCATGCTCGAGGATCCCGAAACCGCCGCGGTTGACCCGGGCACCGAGCCAACGGATGCATTTACATATAAGGACTACTTTTTCCGCAGGCACGCGGGCGGAGGCTCTTTCGGTTCGAACAAAAACGACTACCTGAATTACTTCTACAAGACACTGACTAGCGACAGCACGGACCTGTCGAACAAGCCCAAATATTCCGAAATAGACTATGACTGCTGCTACTATTTCTGGCCTACGCCGAGTCTGCCGTACGCAAGGCCCATATGCAGCTACTACAAGGCGGGGAAAATCGTCTCCTACAGCTTGGACGCGGCTTCGGACCCGCCTGTTGGACCAGATGGTTTGAAGGCATATTTCACGACCAATGGGCATACCGTTGCTGACCGTACCATCATAGAGCACCGGGCCGGCTACGCCGATTACTACAACGTCGATCTCTATTTCACCAAGTGGGACACAAATTCTCTCGGCGAATCCGGCTTGTCCCTGCCTTATGTGTATTCCGGGTCCGCAGCAATCGAAGTCTGGGCGAATGCCACCCTGCATGTCGGAGACATGAGGGATATGTCGCAGCTTCACAAAACGAGCAAGAAGTACATCGCCTATGTCAAGTTCCCCGCCGGAAACTGCAGCGACGCGACTTTTGAAGCCGGCGAGGCCGAAAAGGACAAACCCAGTATTCTGGGCTGGTTCACCGGCGGCCAGGAGGGGACATCCCAGCGCATTAGGGTCAGCAACACCTGGCTCCAGTTCAACGCACCCAGCAAGACGAGCGGCGTCGCCGGCAAGCTCGTGCTCGAATTCGACCTTGGACCATCCAATAAGACGACGTCTGCTGCCATGTTGCATGTTGCAGGATCGCTGAAGCTCAACGCAGGCTCGTCCATCGTCGTGGATGCCGGCGGGAAGGGCGCGGGCACGTACAAGCTCATCAACGTCAACGGCACATTCACCGACAACGCCGGGCTTACGAGCAACTACGTTGTCACCAACTGCGCAAGCGGATACTACGGCACGATAACGAAGAGCACGAACGGGAAGATCGTCTACCTC
>JAEELG010000058.1 GCA_016288775.1 Bacteroidales bacterium
CACAAGTGGAACGAGGACTACCGCGACCGCAACCGCATCAACTGCTATCCTACCGGCACCGCCCCCTGCAAGACAGCCTGCCCCGCACATATCGCAGTCCAGGGCTATCTGAAGAAGGCCGCCGAAGGCAAATACACAGAGGCGCTGGAGCTCATCAAGCGCGAGAACCCCTTCCCCGCCGTGTGCGGACGCATCTGCAACCGCCGCTGCGAGGACGCCTGCACCCGCGGCACCATCGACAAGCCCATCGCAATCGATGCAGTCAAGAAATTCCTTGCCGAACGCGACCTGCATGCCGAGACCCGCTTCGTGCCGGAGGTGAACATCTGCTCCAACGTCAACAAACGCTGGCCGGAGAAGATAGCCATAATCGGCGGCGGACCCGCCGGCATGAGCTGCGCCAACTACCTGGCCACAATGGGCTACCTGCCCACGGTGTTCGAGAAGAACGAGGAGCCCGGCGGCATGCTCCGCTACGGCATCCCTTCATATAAACTCGAGAAAGACGTCATCAAGGCCGAAATCGACATCATGAAGGAGATCGGCGTGGAGGTTCGCACCGGCGTTGAAGTCGGAAAGGACGTCACCATCGCCGAGCTGCGCGAACAGGGTTACAAGGCCTTCTACGTGGCTATCGGCTGTCAAGGCGGACGCCTGCCCGGCATCGCCGGAGAAACCCTGGAAGGCACCACAACCGCCATCGACTTCCTGCACGACGCCAACTGCGGCAAGGTCAAGGTCAGCGGCAAGGTGGTCGTCGTGGGCGGCGGCAACGTCGCGATCGATGCAGCCCGCGTGGCCAAACGCAGCGGCGCATCGGAGGTCACAATGCTCTCGCTCGAGACCGAGGATATCATGCCCGCATCTCTGGAGGAGCGCGCCGAGGCACGCGAGGACGGCGTGGTCATCAACCCCGGCTGGGGTCCGAAGGAAGTTCTCGGAGACGGCAAGGTGAGCGGAATCGTGTTCAAGAAATGCACCTCCGTGTTCAACGCCGAGCACAAGTTCGCTCCCGAATACGACGAGAACGAACTCATCACCCTGGATGCCGACATGGTCATCTTCGCCATCGGCCAGACGGTAATACTCAAGGACTTGCTGAAGGACACCAAGGTGGAATTCTTCCGCGGCGTGTACCCCGTGGCCGACAAGCTCACCTACCAGACCGCAGAACCCGACATCTTCGTGGGCGGCGACTGCTTTACAGGACCCAAGTTCGCCATCGACGCGATCGCGGCAGGCAAAGAGGCCGCCGAATCGCTGCACCGCTTCGTGCAGCACGGCCACATGACCATAGGCCGCAACAGGCGCGACTTCATCGAGCTCAACAAGCAGGACATCCTTGTCGAGAGCTACGACAACGGCTCCCGCCAGGATCCGGGCGTGGTTCCGAACAAGGACAACTTCCGCGAATACCACGGCACCCTCACCGAGGAGCAGGTGAAGAAGGAAACGGCCCGCTGCCTGAGCTGCGGCGCCTCCGTGGTGGACGAGAACCGCTGCATCGGCTGCGGCATCTGCACCACCAAGTGCGGCTTTGACGCGATTCACCTTTACCGTGAGCACCCCGAAGCCAGCCACCTTATTACCTCAGAGAACAAATTCGACGGCATACTCCCCTACATGGTCAAGCGTACCGGCAAGATCCTGTTCAAGAAGAAGTAATGCACGAACTGGGAATCGTATTCTATATCATCCGCGACGTGAAGGAAGCGGCGCAGCAGAACGGCGTGGAGCACGTAAACGCCGTGGTGATGAACATCGGGGAGGTATCGACAATAGTGCCCGAGTATCTCACCGACTGCTGGCGCTGGGCCGCCGACAAGGAGGAGATGCTGAAGGGATGCGAGTTGAAGGTCAACATCATCCCAGCGGTGACGACCTGCGGAGACTGCGGAAAGGAATACGAGACTGTCAAATACGGAAAGACCTGCCCGTACTGCAATAGCGGCAACACCTGGCTGATACAGGGCAACGAAGTGGAAATCAAAGAAATAGAAGTTTAATATGTGTTGTTTTTTAGTTCCGATGGCGGAGGCTGTGGCCGTAACCGTCATCCGCAAGACCAATCCGGGCGCGAAGAATCTTCCCGCCCTTGAGAAGATGCTCTGGGGCGGCACCCTGATGCTGATCGTGGACCACATAATCAGCGGGGAGCTCACCTGGCGCTTCCCCTTCTTCACAGCCCTCGGCCAGACTGGAGGCTGGGATGTCATGTGGCACGAAATGCTCGCCGTCGGCGTGCCCATGGCCATCGCAGTGACGGCTGCATGGGCCGTGTACGCCCTGCTGAAAAGCCGCAAAAGTGTCAAGTACCAAACCAAATAATCCACTTTTAACACTTAATCATTTATGTTTTTCCAAGTTTACGGAGAACACGCCCTGGCACAGTGGGGAATGCTCATTGTCGTCCTTCTCGGCCTGATTCTCTTCAATGAATTCGCACGCCGCACCAAACTCGGCGGCTGCATCATGTTCTTTGCGGTGCCTCTCGCACTTACGGTTTACTTCCTCGCCATCCTCATCGGCGTGAAGTCAGGCGCGCAGTGGGCCCTTGAGAACCAGACCCACGTATACATGCAGGGCTGGTTCCATTATGCCAAGCTCTATGCCGCCACCGCAGGGTGCATCGGCTTCATGATGATCAAGTACAAATGGGGCATCGGCGCCAAGCACTGGTTCAAGCCCTTCCCCTTC
>JAEELG010000059.1 GCA_016288775.1 Bacteroidales bacterium
TCAAGCTCCTTGAGCATATCGTAGATGACCTCTGCGCCCATACCGGCTATGAATTTGTTGGGGTCGCTGTCGTCCAGGGTTGCATTGTCCTTGGGAAGCTTCTCCATAAGGTCGAGATATTCGTCCTCGGAGAAGAGGTCGCCCCTGTTCACGCCGAATTCTGCGGCTGCGCCGGGCTGCCTTACCAGATATTTCTCATAGTAGATGACAGCTTCGAGCTTCTTGCCGGGTATGCCCAGCAGATAACCGATCTTGTTCGGAGTGGAACGGAAGTACCAGATGTGGGCTACCGGAACGGTGAGGGTGATGTGACCCATACGCTCGCGGCGCACCTTCTTCTCGGTGACCTCCACGCCGCAGCGGTCGCACACGATACCTTTGTAGCGTATCCTCTTGTACTTTCCGCAGTGGCATTCATAGTCTTTTGAAGGACCGAAAATCCTCTCGCAGAACAGGCCGTCGCGTTCGGGCTTGTAGGTGCGGTAGTTCACGGTCTCAGGCTTCAGGACCTCGCCGCACGACCTTTCGGTGATATCCTCGGGGGATGCGAGCGAAATGCTGATTGTCTGGAAGTTGCTCTTTACCTTAGTTTCCTTATTGTTGAAAGTAGGCATATTTCGTATCGTTCAAAAGATTATTCCAATGTGACTTTGAGACCGAGTCCGCGGAGCTCGTGAAGGAGCACGTTGAGCGATTCGGGGATACCTGCCGGCGGCATGGGATCACCCTTCACGATGGCCTCGTAAGTCTTTGAACGTCCGGTGACGTCGTCGGACTTGACGGTCAGGATTTCCTGCAGCGTGTTGGCGGCGCCGAAGGCCTCGAGGGCCCACACCTCCATTTCACCGAAGCGCTGGCCGCCGAACTGGGCCTTGCCTCCGAGAGGCTGCTGGGTGATGAGGGAGTAGGGACCGATGGAACGCGCATGCATCTTGTCGTCAACCATATGGCCGAGCTTGATCATGTAGATCACGCCGACGGTCGCAGGCTGGTCGAACCAGTCACCGGTGCCTCCGTCGCGGAGCTGCGTCTTACCGAAGCGGGGAACGCCCGCCTTGTCGGTGTAAGAACAGATCTCGTCGATGCTGGCGCCGTCGAAGATCGGGGTGCTGAACTTGAGTCCGAGCCTCCAGCCGGCCCATCCGAGAACGGTCTCGTAGATCTGGCCGAGGTTCATACGGGAAGGCACGCCGAGCGGGTTGAGCACGATGTCGACGGGGGTTCCGTCCTCGAGGAACGGCATATCCTCACGCCTGACGATCTTTGCCACGATACCCTTGTTGCCGTGACGGCCCGCCATCTTGTCACCCACGGTGATCTTACGCTTCTTGGCGATATAGACCTTGGCAAGCTGCATGACTCCGTTGGGGAGCTCGTCACCAACCTTCATCTTGTCGATCTCGCGCTTGAACGCGGCGGCTTCGGTCTTGGCGGTGATGCAGTAGTTGTTGATAAGGTCGCGGATCATCGCGTTGGTGTCCTTGTCGGCAGTCCACTTGTTGGAATTGATGTTCTGGTAGTCGATACTCCTGAGAATGTCGGCTGTGAACTTCTTGTCCTTGGGAACGATCTCCACGTTGTACAGGTCGCTGATACCCGCACTCTTGCGGTTCTTGGTAAGTACCGCAAGCCTGCTGATGAGCTCTTCGCGAAGCTTTGCAGCCTTGGCGTCGAACTCCTGCTGGCGGATTTCCAGACGGGCTTTCTGATCGGCCTTGGAAGAGCCTCTGCGGCCGCTTTCCTTGGCGAGCTTGGTGTACAGGGCGGTCTTGACCACGGTGCCGCTCAGCGAAGGGTTGGCCTTCAGGGAGGCGTCCTTCACGTCGCCGGCCTTGTCGCCGAAGATGGCCTTGAGGAGCTTCTCTTCGGGGGACGGGTCGCTTTCGCCCTTAGGGGTAATCTTGCCTATCATGATGTCACCCGGCTCGACGTGTGCGCCGATGCGGATGATACCGTTCTTGTCGAGATCCTTGGTTGCGTCCTCGCTCACGTTGGGGATGTCGGAAGTGAGTTCCTCCATTCCGCGCTTGGTGTCGCGCACCTCGGTGAGGTACTCGTCGACGTGGATTGATGTGAGGATATCCCACTTCACCATCTCCTCGGAGAGCACGATGGCGTCCTCATAGTTGTATCCCTTCCAGGGCATGAAAGCCACCTTGAGGTTGCGTCCGAGGGCAAGTTCTCCGCCCTGGGTGGCATAACCCTCGGTGAGCACCTGGCCCTTCTCGACCTTGTCGCCCTTGCGGACGATAGGCTTGAGGTTGATGGTGGTACTCTGGTTGGTGCGGCGGTAGATGGGCATCTTGTAGATGACCTCCTCCGGTGCGAAGCTCACGAACCTCTCGTCGTCGGTGCGGTCGTACCTGATGCGGATCTCGTTGGCGTCCACATAGGTGACCTCACCCTTACGCTCTGCGAGGTACTGGGTGCGGGAGTCGATGCAGACCCTCTCCTCGAGGCCGGTGCCCACGATAGGGGACTCGGGGCTCAGGAGGGGAACTGCCTGCCTCATCATGTTCGCGCCCATCAAGGCACGGTGTGCGTCGTCGTGCTCGAGGAACGGGATGAGGGACGCTGCCACGGAAGCCATCTGGTTCGGAGCCACGTCCATGTAGTCGACCTCTTCCTTCGAAACGACGGGGAAGTCGGCCTCCATGCGGCACTGCAGGCGCTCTTCGAGGATGTTGCCGTCGTCGTCCATACGCACGTTGGCGAGGGACACGAGCTTGTGCTCCTCTTCTTCGGCGCTCATGTAGTGGCAGCCGGCGGCGCTCAGGTCCACCTTGCCGTCCTTGACATCGCGGTACGGGGTCTCGATGAAGCCGAGGGCATCGATGCGCGCATAGACGCACAGCGACGAGATAAGGCCGATGTTCGGGCCTTCCGGCGACTCGATAGGGCAGAGACGTCCGTAGTGGGTGTAGTGCACGTCGCGGACCTCGAATCCTGCGCGGTCGCGGCTCAGACCACCGGGGCCGAGTGCGGACAGACGCCTCTTGTGCGTGATTTCGGCAAGCGGGTTGGTCTGGTCCATGAACTGGCTCAGCTGGCTGGTGCCGAAGAACGAATTGATCACGCTCGACAGGGTCTTTGCGTTGATGAGGTCGATGGGGTTGAACTGCTCGCTGTCGCGGACGTTCATCCTCTCGCGTATGGTGCGGGCCATTCTGCTCAGGCCGACGCTGAACTGGTTCGCCAGCTGCTCGCCGACGGAACGCACGCGCCTGTTGCTGAGGTGGTCGATATCATCGACCGTGGCCTTGGAATTGATGAGCTGGATGAGATACTTGATGATCTCGATGATGTCGGTGTTGGTAAGGACGCGGACGTCGGGACCGATGGTCAGCGAGAGCTTCTTGTTCAGACGGTAGCGGCCCACGTTGCCGAGATCGTAGCGCTTCTCGGAGAAGAAGAGCTTGTCGATGACGTCGCGTGCGGTGCTCTCGTCGGGTGCTTCGGAATTGCGGAGCTGCTTGTAAATGTAGTTGACAGCCTCGAGTTCCGTGTTGGTGGGGTCTTTCTGGAGGGTGTTGAAGATGATAGCGTACTCGTTGGAGTTGGCCTCGTCCTTCTGGAGGAGTATGGTCTTGCACTCCGTGTCGGTAATGGCTGCAATCGTGTTGTCGTCGAGAATCTCGCCGCGCTCCACGATGGCCTTGGTACGCTCGATGGGGATGATCTCACCGGTGTCCTCGTCTTCAAAGTCTTCCGTCCAGGTCTTGAGAACCTTGGCTGCAAGTTTGCGGCCTTCGTTGGCCCTCAGGACTTCTTCATTGTTCTCCACCTCGTCCGCAAGATCGAAGATGTCGATGATGTCCTTGTCGGAATTGTATCCGATGGCCCTGAGAAGGGTGGTGACAGGGAGCTTCTTCTTGCGGTCGATGTATGCGTACATCACGTTGTTGATGTCGGTGGCAAATTCGATCCAGGAGCCTTTGAACGGAATGATACGGGCTGAATACAGCTTGGTTCCGTTGGCGTGCATGCTCTGGTCGAAAAATACGCCCGGCGAACGGTGCAGCTGCGAAACGACTATGCGTTCCGAGCCGTTGATCACGAAGGTGCCGCCCGGAGTCATGTAGGGAATGTCTCCCAGATAGACGTCCTGGACCCTCGTGTCGAAATCCTCGTGCTCAGGGTCGGTGCACGACAGCCTGAGCTTTGCCTTGAGCGGGACGTTGTAGGTCAGTCCGCGCTCCAGGCATTCCTCGATCGAGTACTTGGGAGGATCGACAAAATAGTCGATGAACTCAAGCTTGTAGTTGTTCCTCGTGTCCTCGATGGGGAAAATCTCCTGAAATACCTGATACAGGCCTTCGTTTTTCCTGTTCTCGGGAGTGGTCTCAAGCTGGAAGAAATCCTTGAAAGACTTGAGCTGCACCTCGAGAAGGTCCGGATATTCCAGAATTTTCGAAGTTGCGAAGTTTATGCGCTTGGGGGCAGTCTTTTTTGACATATACAGGTTTGTATGGAGAAAAACTTTTAATACGGAAAAAAGGTTTAGAGCCTATTAACCCCGGCTCTAAACCTGTTTGTTCCCTTCAAAGCAGGGAAGAGGCGGATTTATTTAATCTCGACCTCTGCGCCAGCGTCCTCAAGGGCTGCCTTGAGAGCCTCGGCCTCTGCCTTGGAGATTTTCTCCTTGATGGTGGAAGGAGCGCCGTCGACAAGGTCCTTGGCTTCCTTCAGACCAAGACCGAGCTCGGTCTTGACGACCTTGATAACATTGAGCTTGGCCTGACCTGCTGCGGTGAGGATAACGTCGAATTCGGTCTGCTCGGCCTCTGCGGCTGCGCCTGCACCGGCGCCGTCAGCGGCAACCACAACAGCTGCGGCTGCAGGCTCGATACCATACTCTTCCTTGAGGATCTTTGCGAGTTCCTGAACGTCTTTTACAGAAAGGTTTACCAACTCTTCTGCAAGGGCTTTAACATCTGCCATAATTATTGTTTTTTATTTTAAATTGTTAATATTTTCTATTCTGCTGCGGGAGCTTCTGCCGCGGGAGCCTCTTCGGCGGGTGCTTCGGCTGCGGGTGCTGCCTCTGCGGGGGCCTCGGCTGCAGGTGCCGCTTCTGCCGGAGCCTCGGCTGCGGGAGCTGCCTCTGCTGCGGGAGCCTCGGCGGGCTTTGCGGAGCCGATCTTCTCGTCCTCGCCCTTGCCTTCGGATGCGTTCTCGAGTGCGGAAACGACCCTCTGGATAGGAGACTGGAGGAGAGCGATGATGTCGCCGATGAGTTCTTCCTTGGTCTTGATGCTTGCGAGCTGATCGAGTTTGTCTTCACCGATGAAGACGCACTCCTGTACAAAAGCGCCCTTTACGACAGGCTTGGTGAAACCTTCCTTCTGGAGCTTCTTGATGAGCTTTCCGGGAGCGGAGGGCACCTCGGTGTACATAATGGCGGTGTTTCCGACGAGGGTCTCGCTCAGAGACTTCATTTCCTCATTGTCGGAGGCGTTCAGGACGTGGGCGAAGAGAGTGTTCTTCACCACGTTGAGCACGATACCAGCTTCGAAGCATTCGCGACGGAGCTTGCTTGTCTGTCCGGCATTCAGGCCTGCGATATCCGTAACGTAGAAGTTGGGATACTGCTTGAGCTGCGCTGAGATGCTTTCAATAATCTGACCTTTAAGTTCTTTTTTCATAATATTGAATTTTTACTCAGCACCGTTGAGGAATGCCTTGAGATCAACTTTGATACCGGGGCTCATGGTGGAGCAGATAGCTGCGCTCTTCATGTAAGTGCCCTTGAGTGCCTGGGGCTTCAGTTTCGAAATAGCGTTGAGCACCTCGGCAGCGTTCTCATAGAGCTGCTGTGCGGTGAACGAAACCTTGCCTATGCCAGTGTGGATAATACCGGTCTTGTCAACCTTGAAATCGATCTTTCCGCCCTTGACTTCCTTCACGGCGTTGCCGATCTCCATGGTAACGGTACCGGTCTTGGGGTTCGGCATGAGGCCGCGGGGGCCGAGGATCTTGCCGAGTGCACCGACCTTTGCCATGACGGAAGGGGTACAGACGATGACGTCGATGTCGGTCCAACCACCCTTGATCTTCTCGATGAATTCATCGAGGCCGACGTAGTCGGCGCCAGCGGCCTTGGCCTCGGCCTCCTTGTCGGGAGTGCAGAGAGCGAGAACGCGGACGACCTTGCCGGTTCCGTGAGGGAGGGTGACAACGCCACGAATCATCTGGTTGGCCTTACGGGGGTCAACACCGAGGTTCGCGGAAAGCTCGACGGTTGCGTCAAACTTGGTGTATGTGATGTCCTTGACAATCGAGCACGCTTCACTGAGCGAATATGCCTTGGTGTGGTCAAACTTGGCCTCCGCGGCTTTCTGGTTTTTGGTCAATTTACTCATAGCGCGTGTGATTTAAAGGTCCTTGGGGAATTCACCGGTCACGGTGATACCCATGCTTCTTGCTGTTCCGGCAACCATCTTCATTGCGGATGCGATGGTGAAACAGTTGAGGTCCGGCATCTTGCCCTCGGCGATGGCCTTCACCTGATCCCAGGTGACGGAGGCCACTTTCTTGCGGTTAGGCTCTCCGGAAGCGGTGGTAATCTTGGCTGCTTCCTTGAGGGAGACCGCTACGGGCGGCTGCTTGACTTCGAACGTGTAGGACTTGTCGGAATAAACCGTGATGACCACAGGGAGGGTCTTGCCTGCCTGGGCCTGCGTGGCTGCATTGAAAGCCTTGCAGAAGTCCATGATGTTCAAGCCTTTGGAACCGAGTGCCGGTCCTACCGGAGGTGCGGGATTTGCGGCTCCGCCTTTGATTTGGAGCTTAATGAATCCGGTAACTTCTTTTGCCATAATGGAAAACTATTCTTTTGTTACTTGTGTAAAATTGAGCTCAAGTTGTGTCTTTCTGCCGAAGATGACGACGATGACCTTCATCTTGCTGCGATCCTGCAGGATTTCATCGACGGTGCCGTTGAAGCCGCTGAAAGGACCGTCCGTGATGCGGACAGACTCTCCGACCTCGTAGTCTACGATGGTTTCGGCTGCGTTGTCGATGTTCTCGTCCTGCACTCCGAGGATGCGCTGTGCCTCTTCCTCGCGGATAGGCACGGGAACCCTCTCGAACTGAGTGCCGGACGTGGCGCGCTTTTCGGTAAGGAAACCGGACATGCCGGGAATGTTGTTGCGGATGATGTTTTCAAGCATGGCGCTAAGCTCGGCCTGTATGAGCACATAGCCGGGGTAAAGCAGCTTGTCAACTGCCTTGCGCTTGCCATTCTTGGTGACAATTTCCTTCTTGACCGGAACGAGAACCTGTCCGACCTGGTCCTGAAGACCGTTGCGGTCGATTTCCTTGTCCAGATACTCTTTGGCCTTTTTCTCCTTGCCGCCTGCTGTGCGCAGGACGTACCATTTCATTTCGCCCATTGGAGTCGCGATAAAATTACAAAGTGTAGATCAGCATCATCAATTTCTGGAACGCGAAATCCACGACCCAGAGCACGGCTGCAAGAATGACCGTAGTAACGAGTACGAGGAGGGCGGAGCTCTGAAGCTTCTCCCAGGTCGGCCACGTGGTCTTCTTAGTGAGTTCCACGAAGGACTCTTTGCAGTAGTTGATTAACTTTCTCATTTTTACCTTTAATGGATGCCGTGAAATGGAAGCTGAGGACGCGGCATCTGTTAAACATTATCAAGTCGTAACCCTTGATATGGCAGGGGAAGCAGGATTCGAACCCACATCGACGGTTTTGGAGACCGCTGAACTACCCTTGTTCTATTCCCCTAAAAGGCGGGTACGCCCTGAAGCGACCCGCCTGAAGTTATTGTCGGTATTAGTTGATGACCTTGATCACCTGACCAGCGCCGACGGTACGGCCACCCTCACGGATTGCGAAACGAAGACCTTCGTTCAGAGCAACGGGAGTGATGAGCTGCACGTTGATTTCGACATTGTCACCAGGCATGACCATCTCGATACCCTCGGGAAGAGAGATCTCGCCGGTCACATCCAGAGTACGGATGAAGAACTGGGGACGATACTTGTTGTGGAAAGGAGTGTGGCGGCCGCCCTCTTCCTTCTTCAGGACGTAGATCTGGCCGATGAAGTGGTCGTGAGCCTTGATGGAACCGGGCTTTGCGATAACTTCGCCACGCTTGACTTCCTTCTTGTCGATACCACGGAGGAGGAGACCTACATTGTCACCTGCTTCGCCCTGGTCGAGGAGCTTGCGGAACATCTCGACGCCGGTGACCACGGTGGTCTTGGGCCTGTCGTTGAAGCCGACAATCTCTGCAGGGTCGTTCACGTGGATGGTACCGGTCTCGATACGTCCAGTGACGACGGTGCCACGTCCGGTGATGGAGAAGATGTCCTCGATAGGCATGAGGAAAGGCTTCTCGTTCTCGCGGACAGGGAGGGGGATGTACTCGTCAACAGCGTCCATGAGCTCGAGAACCTTCTCTTCCCACTGAGGCTCGCCATTGAGGGCGCCGAGTGCGGAACCGCGGATAACAGGAGCGTTGTCGCCGTCGAAGTCGTACTTGCTGAGGAGGTCGCGAACTTCCATCTCAACGAGGTCGAGCATTTCCTCATCGTCGACGAGGTCAACCTTGTTCAGGAAGACGACCATCTTGGGAACGTTCACCTGCTTTGCAAGAAGCACGTGCTCGTTGGTCTGGGGCATGGGGCCGTCAGTGGCGGCAACCACGAGGATTGCACCGTCCATCTGGGCAGCACCGGTAACCATGTTCTTCACATAATCGGCGTGGCCCGGGCAATCGACATGCGCATAGTGACGATTGGCGGTCTGATACTCGATGTGTGCAGTGTTGATGGTGATACCGCGCTCCTTCTCTTCGGGAGCGTTGTCAATCTGGTCGAAAGA
>JAEELG010000060.1 GCA_016288775.1 Bacteroidales bacterium
CAGATAGGCACGGTGCTGGTCATCATCCTGACCGCATACCTGGTACTGATCGAATACCCGGGGATGAGCATAGGTAAGATCATGTACCACGTGATGCTATTCTCCAACGTCATCGCACCCATCACCCAGCTGCAGCGCATCTTCGACGACGTGAACGACGCCCTCATCTACGCCGAAGGCTTCTTCGACATCCTGAACTCCGAGAAGGAGGTGGAGCCCAGCGGCAACTACCGTCCGGAGAAGGTCCACGGGCGCTTCGAACTGCGCGACGTGGATTTCACCTATCCCAACGGCACCCAGGCCCTGTTCGGCGTGAACATGGTGATCGAACCCGGGAAGATAACGGCCCTCGTGGGCCTGTCCGGCGCCGGCAAGAGCACCATCGTGAACCTGCTGGACAAATTCTTCGTGCCGCAGAAGGGTACCATCACCCTGGACGGGGTGGACCTGAACGAATACGACACCAAGCACCTGCGCGAGAACATAGGCCTGGTGCTCCAGAAGAACCATATCTTCGACGGCACAATCGAGGAAAACATACGCTACGGAAAACCGGACGCCACCTTCGAGGAAGTGGTCGAAGCGGCGAAGAAGTCCTACATTTACGACCAGATCATGGCCCTGCCGAAGCAGTTCCAGGGCAAGGCCTCCGACCTGTCGGGCGGCCAGCAGCAGCGAATAGCGATCGCCCGCATGTTCCTCAAGAACCCGCCCATCATCTTCCTTGACGAGCCCACCGCGTCGCTGGACGCCATCGCCACCGAACAGATTAAGAACAGCATTGACGCCATCAAGAAGGACAGGACCGTGATAATCATCTCGCACAGCATCTCGCAAATCATTGACAGCGAGATGGTTTACGCGTTGCAGAAGGGCCGCGTGGAGCAGTCCGGACACCCCGACGAGGTTTACAAGAAGGGCGGAATCTACAAAGATATCATCGACGCTTCTGCCCGCAGCCTGAACATCGAGAAGATAGCAAAGACCGTTCAGAACGAGGCCTGAGACGTGAAGCCTACCGTCCAATACGTTGAGTCAAAATTCGACGAGTTCAACGCCATGATCTTCGACGGCAAGCTGCCGAAGATTCCGGTGGCGTTGAGCAACGCTGCGTCGTATGTGGGACTGTGTACGTTCAAGACTCGCCGGCGGCCGTTCCGCGCTCCGGAATACTACGGTTTCAAACTCCGCATCAGCACCCGCTTCGACCTGCCGGAGGCGGAGGTTGAGGACACCGTCATCCACGAAATGATCCACTACCACATCCGGCTGAACGGCATCAAGGACACATCCGCGCACGGAAAGGTCTTCCGGCAGATGATGGACGACATAAACCGGAAGTTCGGGCGGCACGTCACCATCTCGCACCGCACCACGAAGGAGCAGAGGGAGGCGGCGCTGGACAAGCGGCCCCGTCTGCGAGTGGTCGCAGTCGTTACATTCAAGGACGGACGCCAGGGGCTCAAACTGCTGCCCCCGGTGGAAAAGAAAGTCAGTGCATATCACAGGGCTCTGATGCGCAGCGGCAGGGTCAGCGGTATAGAGTATTATCAGGAATCGGACCCCTGGTTCAACCGCTACCCCACTTCCTCAGCCTTCAACGTATTCTTCGTCCCTATGGACGAGGTACGGAAGCATCTGACTCCAGGTAATCAAATCCGGCAAATGTAGCTTTGCCTGACCGGCAATACGGGCCGACCGTGACACCGGTAAATCCACCAGCCATTTCCGTGCTCAGGAGTTTGGAATCCAGACGTGATATCTCAGCCCCGTTCAGCAGGAATTCGTAATGATCGCCCCAGGCGATGACGTCAAGACGGGCGGATGCGGAATGAAGCGGCACGGCTGCATGCTCATGCAAAATGCTGTGCAACCTTATTCTTACCACTGCCTCGGTGCGCCCCTTTTCGCGCCGGACAAAGAATTCGGCGTGACCGTTGTGCGTCTGGTAAACCGCTATGCCAGCTTCGCCGTCGCCATGGATAGTGACGGTTGTGCCGAAGCGGCAATCGGCAGCCTGCTGGCGCCGCAAAAGAGCAGTAGGGTGCCAGCTCCCCCAATCGAAACCGTCGCCGTTGCCGACCATCGTAAGAAGGCCGTCAGCAGCGGAATAGTTGGCCTCAACCGGGTGCTGGATATGCAGCCATTCAGGACCGATGGCAGAAAAATCATAATGCCGGCTCACTGGTTCCGGTTTCTGCGGCACGGCGCTCATAAGGACAGTCATCCGTTCGGCCACTGGCTGACCCCCGTTAATCACAGGCCAGCCTTTCTCCCATGTTACGGGCGCCAGGAAAGTCTCCCGACCAAGATGGTGGAAATCACCTCCATAGCGTCGATATGCCAGAAAGACGGTCCACCATGAGCCGTCTGCGTCGACGAAGAAATCTGCATGTCCCGTACCCTGGATATTACTGTTCTGCCCGGCAAGAGAGCAGTGAGTGAAGATAGGATTGGCCGGGTTTTCCTCATAAGGGCCATAGATGCGGCGGCTCCTGGCAACAGTGAGTTTGTGCGCCAGTTCAGTGCCGCCTTCGGAAATGAGCAGATAATACCAACCGTCGTGTTTGTAAATGTGCGGCCCTTCCGGGAACCGGCCGCCGGTACCTCTCCAAAGTGCCTTTCCGGGACTCAGGGTAGCCCCGGAAACAGGATCGATCTCGCACAGGGTAATGGTGGCATCCGGGTTGGAAACCATGTAGCATTTTCCGTCTTCAAAATAGAGCGAGGGGTCTATTCCCTGTTGCTCCAGCCATATCGGCTCACTCCATGGACCGGCCGGGTCGGTTGCAGTGACCATGAAGTTTCCGCCACCGCCCACGTTGGTGGTGATCATATAGAAAACGCCGTCGTTGTAGCGTATGGTGGGAGCATAAATACCGAGAGACGCATTTGACTCCTCGAGCGGCAATTGCGACGGGCGATCAAGCACGTTGCCGATCTGCACCCAGTTCTGAAGGTCCCTGCTGTGGTATACGGGAACGCCGGGGAAATAGTGGAAGGTTGAGTTGACAAGATAATAGTCCCCTCCTACCGCTGTCACTGACGGATCAGGACTGAAACCCGGAATAACCGGATTATGCAACTCGACTTCTACTGCGACGCCTGGATGCCGGCCCTCCGTACATGCCGCGCAAGCGACAAAAAAGGCCAGGATTAACGCGACATTCTTCATAAGCGCTTTTTGTTCAACCGAACTTAATCTCCGAAGCGCCAGATAAGGCCGACTGCGTACGTGGCCGCCAATATGTTATAATTCGCCAGGTACGTGGAGAAATCCAGCGTAAAGTGCTGTCCGACGTCAAATGCAAGGCCGTTCTTGCCTCCCCAGTGGAAGCCTTTGTCGTAGGTATCGTAACCGAACATCAGACCCGTATGGGGATAAACCTTGAAGCCCTTGGGGCCGATGGCGACGCCGATTTCAGGCACCGCGAAAACGCCGAACTGCTTGGCGGTGGGAATCAGATATGAATAAACCTCTCCGCCTGCACCAAAGCTGACGAACGCGCTGCGGTTATAGTTGCGCATACCGAATGCGACGCCGAGGCCGGTCTTGTCGGCAAAATTGGTTACTATGCTAATTCCGCTGTAGGAAACGGAAGCCCTCTTCTGCGCGGATGCGCTGATGCACAGGGCGCAGACTGCGACAAGGATAACAATAATCTTCTTCATAATGAACAATCTTCTTTATCAGTGCAAAGATAGCAATTCCTGGCTATTTGTATTTCTTCAGGCAGTCGATATGGTTCACCGGCGCCTCCATGATGTTCCATGAGAGCACCGCGCCGTCGAAGCCGTGGCTCAATACCGCATCCAGCGATTCGAGGATGTACTGCGGGCTCGTAGGAGCAACGCCTTCCCTGTAATTGATTTCGATTCCAGGGAATTTGGCGCAGGAATAAGGCTCCATGGCCTCCAGCTGGGAATTCAGGAACTCCGCATCCATCGCGAAATCGGGGTATCCCGAGGCGCCGGGCACGGCTTTCTTAAGCAGGTCGTATTCGAATCCCATTCCCGCAGGAGCAAAGGTCTGGCGGTAAAGCATAGGCTTGATGAAATCCGCGTGCTCAGACAGGATGGCGTAGTCCTGGCCCACGAAAGGCGCCATGAACGGAGCGTACAGGTCCATCCCTACCTTCAGGCCGTGGTTGCGGAAACAGTCCGCGACGGTAGCCACCGATTCGCTCACGATCTTGCCCTTTGCCTTGAAGAATGCGGCGGCCAGAGGGTCTGCGAAGACGAATCCCTCCTGCGGCGTATACCCGCTCACGGAGAAGAACTCGTCGCCCTTGGCCTCCCATGCATCCCTGACTTCCTGCAGGTCGACTCCTTCTTCCAAAAAGAGTTCGGAGCAGCCGGGACAGCCGCAGCTGAGCACGCCGCTTACACCGCTCACGAACGACTGCGTGCGGATGCGGTCCAGGAATACTCCGTCAAAGCCGCAATCCGAGAAGCATGAGTCATAAATATCGATAATGTCGGCAACACTCTCCGCATCAGACGGGCAGTTGAAGCGGAACCCTTCGCCCGCCGTGAGGTCGTAATTCGCCGGAACGTTACCCCATAGATCCAGCGCCGGGGAGTTCTCGCACATATCCTCCGTCTCGGCAAAGACAGGCAGCCAGAGGAACATGTCGATCTTCTGCCCGTGCAGGTATCTCCCGACCCGCCAGTAAATGTCTTTATCCGTACTCCAGCCTATGATGACGGCCTTGACCGGAATACGCCTGATAACCGCATCCAGGCGGTCGATTATCTGCTCCGCCGAATAATCCGGAGAATTCCACCCGCCCAGGGACACCTGGACTATGAATGAAGTACTCTCCTTACGGCAGCCGCTCAAAGCCAGTGCCAAAAGAACTATCAGGGCGATTTTTCTCATTTCCCTTGTCTACTGTTCTCTGTTACTGGATCTCTGTCAGGCCGTCGAGGCTCATGATGAGGCCCTCGTAGGTCGGATTTGTAGAGAATTCAACCACCTCGAACAGTACGCCCTGGGATACTACCTGGTCGTTGCTCTTCACGAGGCCCCACTTATAGTAAGGAAGTCCGTTCTCTTTGTCGACGTGCATGACGGTCTTGGCGTAGGCCTTGACAACGATGTTGTCTTCCGTCGTTTCTTTGGTGAGTACATAGGCGGGACGTCCGAAGATGGTTGTATCTTTAGCCGTACAGCCCTCGTCGCCCTTCTTGATGCGCTTGCCGAATACGGTATCGCTCATCTGGCTCTTCAGGTACCTGTAGATGGCGTCGTCCACGCTCGTGAAGCCGTTTTTCTCGCTCCTCTTGGCGTAGGTGCCCTTGTCTCCGATCAGGTATCCCGTACGGGTGGAATCCGTGCAGACGAAAAGGTTCTCCAACACTTCGCCGCCAGCCTTGGCTACCACTATGTTGCCCTTGCGGGCGTAGATACGGGTGATGGACACACCGGCCACGTACATCTTTTCGGCCAGGTAGAAATCCTGCTCATACCACTTCTTCGCCTCTGCCTTCTGCTCCGTCTTCGTAGCCGCAGTTTGCTCCTGTACTGCCTCCTGAACGGTTTCCTGGGAGGCTTCCCCACCCTCTTCACCTGTCTTTTTGTTATTATTGTTGCCGCCGCAAGCCGTCATTGCTACAACGGCGAATGCAAGTGCCAGAATGGATAATACTCTTTTCATAATCAATTCTTTGAATGTGTTCTACAAAGTACCGAATTAATTCTAAAAAAAACAATACACTATTTAAAATGCATATATTTGCATAAATTATAGGATAACGAACACCGGTCAAATATGCGATCCCGTAAATTCGACACATGCTTTGTGAAGATTAAAACATCCGACCTGCTGGAAAAATACCTCGCCGGCAAGGTTTTGGTTATAATACCCTGATAACAACCCATTAACTTTGTCACAAATGAAAAGATTCATCACTGCAATCCTCATAGCGTCGGCATTCTTCCTCACAGCCGGCCGGGAACTGACGGCCCAGACCATTCAGAACGCATCATACCGGACCGTGGCCCACATCAAGTCCGACGGAACCATCCAGGACGGCTCCTACAGGACTCTCGGATACATAAAGAGTGACGGTACGGTCCAGGACGCATCTTACCGGACCATCGGCCATCTGAAGGATGACGGCGCCGTACAGGACAACAGTTACCGGACCGTGGGTTACATTAAGGAAGACGGGACGGTCCAGGACTCCTCATACAGAACCGTCGGGTATATCAAGAGCGACGGAAGGGTTCAGGATGCCTCATACCGCACCATCGGTCATGCAAAAGGAATCCCCATGAAGTGGGCCGCATTCTTTTTCTTTTTCAGCGAATAATAACAGTAAAGAAACAACACACCCCGCATCTCGCGATACAGAATAACCACATTTTCGATGAAAAGCGGAAAGTATTACATGAAGCTCGGCTCCGTGCAGTCCGTTTCCGATCCTGACATTCAGACAGACAAGATAAAGATGTCCATAGAGATTGCCAGCCGCGACGGCGCCGGCGGCTTCTCCCCTAAACACAGATAATCATGAAACGGTTTATAATCACTACTTTATCCATCCTGCTCGGTCTGACCGCCGGGGCACAGGACGTCCAATGGCTGAACATCACCGCGCTGAACTATGCGGCAACGGGCGGCACCGACAACATGAATACCTTAAAGCAGTACATACTGATCCGCGATGATTCCCTGTCGGAAGACTCACCGCTCTATCAGGACCTTAAAACGTTTACGGAAGAGTTTATGCAGATGCAGTTGAACGATGCCACCCCGGGAAACCTTAATGAGTTCGACGAGAACATCGCTGCCATCAGGCAGATGATGAAGGATCACCCGGAAATGGCGGATCAGCTGAAAGAGGCGCTCAAGGAAGCGGAATCGGCGCGTGCCGCAATTGCAGGATATGCCAATCCGGACGTGAAGTCGCTCTCGGTGGATCCG
>JAEELG010000061.1 GCA_016288775.1 Bacteroidales bacterium
CAGGCCTCCCTCGAGCTTCATCCTACCAAGTACACAGAGAAACTCGTCACGCGCACGGAGAAGAGCGGCGCCAAGGCTTACCTGGTGAACACCGGCTGGAACGGCACCGGCACGCGCATCAGCACCCGCGACACCCGCGGCATTATCGACGCCATCCTGAACGGCAGCATCGACAAGGCCCCCACCAAGAAGATCCCGTTCTTCAACTTCGAGGTTCCCACCAAGCTCGAGGGAGTCGACACCGGCATCCTCGATCCTCGCGACACCTATGCCGATCCCGCCATCTGGGAGGAGAAGGCAAAGGATCTAGCCGGACGCTTCATCAAGAACTTCCACAAGTACGAGAGCAACGAGGCGGGCAAGAAACTCGTCGCAGCCGGCCCTCAGCTTTAATCGATTATCATTACCTTACGATAACCGGCCCGGCGTATTCGTCAGGCCGGTTTTCATATGTCGCGGGTATTCCGTATATTTGTATGCTATGAAGGTTAAAGATATTATCGTCGTAATCGAGCGGACGGCACCGCTGCGACTGCAGGATGAATGGGACAACTCCGGACTGCAGGTGGGATTCCTTGATTCCGAGGTCGACAAGGTGCTTGTGTGCCTGGATGTTACTGAAGGGATAGTGGATGAGGCGGTCGAACGCGGCTGCCGAATGATAGTGTCGCATCATCCCCTGCTGTTCAAGGCCCTGGACCAGGTGAGCGACGCCACGTACCAGCAACGCTGCGTAGTGAAGGCGCTGGCAAGCGGCATTGCCGTTTACTCAGCCCACACCAGCCTCGACAACGCACCGGGTGGCGTCAATTACAAGATAGCGGAACTGATTGGCCTGCAGGATCTCCGTTGGCTGCTCCCGAAGGAAGGAGAGGATGCCGGATCCGGTCTTGTCGGCGTTCTGCCCAAGCCGGAGCGCGATTCCGACTTCCTGCAGCGCATCAAGCGGCAGTTCGGAGTAGAGTGCCTGCGCCATTCGGAATGCAATGGCCGCGAAATCCGCACCGTGGCCCTCTGCGGCGGATCGGGCGGATTTCTGATGAGAGATGCCGTACGCGCCGGCGCCGACTGCTACGTGACCGGGGAATTCCACTATCACGACTATTTCGAGAACGACGGCATGCTGCTGGCCGAACTCGGCCACTACCAGAGCGAGCAGTTCACCATCGATCTGCTGGAAGCACTGCTAAAGGCCGGCTGCCCCTCCGTAGATATTGTCAAAACCGCCCTGAACACCAATCCGACACGCTATGATCCCCGATAAGTATCAGGAAGAGTATCTGATTCCACTCAATTTCGTCGACAACAAATCAAGGCTTCGCCCGTCGTCGTTCTTCGACATAGCGCAGGAACTCGCCGTCCGCGGTTCCACCCAGCTCGGAGCCCCTGACGCCGTGCTGCACGGGAGGGGCATCGGCTGGATACTGCTCCGCAATGCCATCCATTTCGACGCCATGCCCGGAATCGAGGAGAAGGTCAAGCTCCAGACCTGGCACAGCGGCGTTGTCGGACCGCTGCTGACAAGGGATTATCTGTGCCTGGATGCCTCCGGCAAGGCAATCATCCGCGCAACCAGTTCCTGGGCGCTGATGGACGTGAAAGCAAGGAGCATAGTCAAGCCCGAGCGCATTCTCGACATTTATCCGTCCGATCCGCAGTGCCCCGAGCGGGCCCTTCTGCCTAATGCGCCCAAAATCATCTTTCCTCAGGACTGTGTCAGGGAAGAAGCCGGCATGCATCGCGTAACCTACTCGGAACTGGACTATAACGAGCACGCCAACAACGGCAGATATCCGCACTGGGCAATCGACTGTCTGCCGCCGGAGTATCCCATGAACAAAACCGTAAGGGACTTCTACTTGAATTACAACCATGAAATCCGCCTTGGCGAATCCGTTCAGCTCCTCCGAGCACAAGGCCCGGACGGAGCATGGTACGTCGAAGGATTCTGCGGCGACATCCAGTGCTTCATCAGCAAGATAGTTTTCGCTGACTGAAAACGTCAAGCCTTCTTTTCGAGGCGCATTTTGGCGTACTTGAGGAGCAGGAGTTTTTCGCCCAGTTCGTCGAAGCGGACACGGGCCTTGAGTTCGGGTACGCTGCCTGTTATCTCCAGTATCTCACCGAATCCGAAGCGGTTGTGCTCGATGCGCATGCCCGGCCTGAACGCCGTCATCGGCAACGCCACGAAATCCGGATCCACCGGCTTCAGTGGAGTAGAGGGCTTCCCTGTACTTCCGGTCGAGGAACCGTATGGAGGCCTTTGGCCGACCCAGGGGTGTTTGAGGGGGCCCGCCCCCTCATTCATCGTAGCTGGCCGGCGAGTAGCGCCGGCCACGCCCATCGGAGAGGAACCTCTACTCCACCTATCCTGATTAGTCCCACCTGTTTTTTCTATTCTACCGCCTAGCGGCTTGTCGAGATAGCGGGATTCGATTTCGGAGAGGAAACGGGAGGGCGGATTGGACTCGTGGCGGCCGTTTCGCATGCGGGTGCCGGCATAGGAAAGGGTCAGGACTTTCTTGGCGCGGGTCATGGCAACGTAGAACAGGCGCCGCTCCTCCTCCACTTCATGTGCCGAAAGCTGCGAGGACTGGCTCGGAAACAGGTTTTCCTCCAGGCCGGTAACGTAAACGAAGGGGAATTCCAGGCCCTTGGCGGAGTGCGCCGTCATCAGTGCGACCTTGTTGTTGGTGTCTTCGTCGTCGGCCACATCCACGTTGCTCAGAAGGGATACGTTCTCCAGGTAATCGTCGAGAGTGAAGACGTCTTCGGCGCCTTCAGCCTCCTCCTCGCGCTCCTCCACGAACTGCTTGACGGAGTTGATAAGTTCCTCGACGTTGGCGGTGCGTGCCTGGCCTTCGATGGAGTTGTCGCTCTTATAGAAAGCGTACAGGCCGCTGTCGTCTGCAATGTGCTGCGCCAGTTCGAAGGCGTCGGTGTTGCTCACCAGCTGCGCCAGGCGGTCGATCATGGCGCAGAATGCCCTCAGCTTGGCAATCGCGGCGGCGCGAAGACCGTAGGTCTCGAGACCTTCCAGATATGCCGCCTTGAACAGCGGGACGCCGGCAGAAGCGGCGGCGGCTTCCAACTCCTTTACCGTAGTGTCGCCGATCGAGCGCGCAGGCTTGTTCACAGCACGCTTGAAGGATTCGTCGTCGAGAGGATTCACCACCAGCTTGAAATAGGCCATCATGTCCTTTACTTCGGCACGCTCGAAGAAGGAGTTGCCGGAGTAAATCATATACGGGATGTTGCGCCTGCGGAGCTGCTCCTCGAGGGCACGGGACTGGGCGTTGGTACGGTACAGGAGTGCAAAATCCTCGTATTTCGCCCCTTCGGAGCGGATGCGGTCCTGAATCGAATACACAATCTCGGCCGCCTCGTGCTGCTCTGTATAGGCCTTGATCACATGAAGCTTCTCTCCGCTGTCGCCTTCGGCATAGCACTTCTTGGGGATACGCCCCGCATTGTGCTCGATGACGGAGTTCGCCGCTTCGACTATATTCCTGGTACTGCGATAGTTGCGCTCAAGGCGGAACACCCTGCACTCGGGGTAATCCTTCTTGAAGTTCAGGATGTTCTGGATACGGGCCCCGCGGAAAGCGTAGATAGACTGGGAATCATCGCCCACCACGCAGACGTTGCGGTGTTTCTCGGCCAGTTTGCGGACTATTATATACTGTGCCAGGTTCGTGTCCTGATACTCGTCGACCATGATATGGCTGAAGCGGGAAGATATGTCTTCGAGGGCTTCCCTGCTGTCGCGCAGCAGTATGTTCATATTGACGAGGATGTCGTCGAAATCCATAACCCCGGACTGCTTGAGACGCTGCTGATACCGCTCATAGACATCGACAAGACGGGGTTTTTTGGCATAGCTGTCGGACTTCAGGGCCTCGGCGTTTGTCTTGTAGGCAGAGACGGTAATCAGGTTGTTCTTTGCAGCGGAAATGCGGGCCAGGACGTCGCGCGGTTTGTACACCGCATCGTCGAGCCCGAGTTCCTTGATGACCGTCTTGACGGCGGAAGTGGAATCGCTCTGGTCGTATATGGTGAACTGCTCAGGATATCCGAGCACGGAAGCATACTCCCTCAGAAAGCGCACGAATATGGAGTGGAAGGTGCCCATCACCACTTTTCTCGCCTTCTTGTAGCCTACCATGATGGCTATCCTCTCCTTCATCTCCCCCGCCGCCTTCTTGGTGAAAGTCAGCGCGAGCACACGTGAGGGATCGCAGCCGTGAGCGAGAAGATTCGCCACGCGGCTGGTCAGCACCCTGGTTTTACCTGAGCCCGCGCCGGCAACGATCAGCACCGGCCCTTCGAGACACTGAACGGCTTTTCTCTGCTCCTCGTTCAGCTCTTCCAAAACAGCACGCACATTGTTCTCCATAATGACGCGAAAATACAAAAAAAAGTGGTATCTTCGCAAAGCATTTTCGCAATTTATAATAACAGTATAAAAAATGTCTGAAACCATCGTTTTGAAAAGAGGCCTGGACATCCCAGTCAACGGATGTGCGAGCCTTCTGGTCAGCAAATCGATGAATCCGGCCGTCGTAGCAGTCGAACCCGGCTGCATCAAGGGACTGCTCCCCAGACTGCTGGTAAAGGAGGGCGACCGCGTTCTCTGCGGCTCCCCAGTCATTGCTGACAAGAAAAACCCCGACATTCTCCTGACTGCCCCCGCAAGCGGCACGGTCAAGGCAGTGGTCAGGGGCGAGAAACGCAAGCTTCTCGCAGTCCTGATCGAAACTGACGACAAGCAGGAGTATGTGGACTTCGGTGCGAAGGACCCCTCCGGACTGTCCGCCGGCGAAATCAAGGCGGAAATCCTCAGGAGCGGACTATGGCCGGTGCTGGTACAGCGCCCCTACGGCATCCTCGCCGACCCTGAGGCAGCGCCCAAGGGAATCTTCGTTTCCGCTTTCAACACAGCTCCGCTGGCTGCCGACACCGAGTTTACGCTCGGATCCGAACTTCCTGCAATCCAGAAGGGCATCGACGCACTCGCCAGGATCGCTCCCGTTCACGTTTCCCTGAACGGAGCCCTCGCTTCGAGTGTCTTCGCCAAGCTCGGCGGATGCACCCTCCACAGTTTCAAAGGCAGGCATCCTGCCGGAAACGTGGGAGTGCAGATCAGCCACATCAGTCCCATCCGCAAGGGTGAGACGGTGTGGACCGTGAGCCTCCACGCCCTCGCCGCCATCGGCAAGCTCTTCGCCGCAGGCCGTTTCGACTTGCGCCGCAAGGTTGCCGTCACCGGGCCCGCAGCCATCGAGCCTTCCTACGTGGAAACCCTCCCCGGCACGCCGATGAAGGACTTCGCAGCCTTCTACGGCAGCCTGGCCGACGAAATCCGCTTCATCAGCGGCGACCTTCTCAGCGGAGCCTGCGTCGGACACGACGGATATCTCGGGCTCTTCGACGACCAGGTCACCCTCATCCGCGAGGGCGTCGACAAGGAGCTCCTCGGCTGGATCCGTCCTTTCCGCTTCAACCAGTTCAGCAACGACCGCAGCTACTTCAGCTGGCTCCTGCCCCGCCACAAATGGGACATGGACACCAACCTGCACGGCGGCCCGCGTCCGTTCCTCATGAACGAGAACTACTACACCAAGGTGCTTCCCATGGACATCTACCCGGTATTCCTCGCCAAGGCATGCCTTGCAGGAGACATCGAGAAGATGGAAAAATTCGGCATCTACGAAGTGCTTCCCGAAGACCTCGCCCTCTGCGAGTTCGTCGATCCGAGCAAGAACTACATTCAGGACATCATAGCACGGGGCATCGACCTCATGCTCAAAGAAATGGCTTAAAAGATATGAACAAGATTTTTGAAAAAGGCGGCAAGCTATACTGGCTTCACAGTTCCGTCGATGCTTTTGAGACATTCCTCCACGTCCCCGGAACCGTTACGCTAAAGGGCTCGCACGTACGCGACGCCATCGACCTCAAGCGCCTTCTCATCCTCGTAGTGTTCGCAGCCGCTCCCGCAGCCCTGTTCGGCATGTGGAACGTCGGTTACCAGCACGGCCTTGCGATGGGCCAGACAGGAGTCCACATCCTGGAGTACTTCTGGTTCGGCTTCCTCAGGGTGCTTCCTCTTTACATCGTATCCTACGCCGTAGGTCTGGCCATTGAGTTCGCCTCCAGCCAGATACGCGGCGAGGAGGTCAGCGAGGGCTACCTCGTGAGCGGATTCTTCATCCCGCTGATCGTCCCGGTGGACATCCCCCTGTGGATGCTCGCCGTCGCCGTGGCCTTCGCCGTCATCTTCGGCAAGGAAGTGTTCGGCGGCACCGGAATGAACATCTGGAACCCCGCTCTCCTCACCCGCGCCTTCCTGTTCTTCTCGTACCCCAACTACATGTCGGGTTCCGAGTGCTGGATTGCATTCAAGAAGGGTGAGACCGCAGTCGCCGACGCCTTCACGGGCGCCACTCCCCTCGCCCTCGACGGCCCCGCCCAGTACGGAACCGGCTTCTGGGACCTCTTCATCGGAACCGTTCCCGGATCGGTGGGCGAAACTTCCGTCATCGCCATCCTGCTCGGCGCGTGCCTGCTCCTCTGGACCGGCATCGCCAGCTGGAAGATCATGTGCGGCAGCATCGCCGGCGCACTGCTGGTCGGCTGGATCGGCAACGTCGCCGGAGTGACCGAGATCCCCTTCTACATGCAGCTTCTCTACGGCGGCTTCGCGTTCGGTACCGTGTTTATGGCAACCGACCCCGTGACCTCCTGCCAGACAGAGTGCGGCAAGTGGATCTACGGCCTGCTCATCGGCATGCTGTGCATCACGGTGCGCCTCTTCAACCCCGGCTACGCCGAGGGCATGATGCTCGCTATCCTGCTGCTCAACACCTTCGCGCCGCTCATCGACCACTGCGTGACGAGCGTGCATATCAACCGCAGGGCAAAGAAACTTAATGTCGCATAAGCCATGAATACAAACAGTAACGTCTATACAGTCATCTACACCACCGTTGTGGTGACTATCGTCGCTGCGGTTCTCGCTTTCGTGGCATCCAAGCTGGGCCCCGCCCAGAACGCCAACGCAAAGGCGGAAACCCTGCGTCAGATGATGTCCGCGGCAGGCATCAAGCCCACCGACGAGCTTTACGCCACCAAGAACGCCGACATCCTGCAACTCTACGCCGACAACATCGATGAAGCGTATACCATCGACCTCAAGGGCGAAAAGAACGGAGAACTCGGCACCGCCATGGAAAACATCCAGCTGGTGGACAAACTCAAGCCGCAGAACAAGGCTATCAAGGCTGAGGGTGAAGTCACCCTTCCCGTGTACGTCTTCAAGAGCGGAAAGGTCGTGATTCTGATTTACGGAGCAGGCCTCTGGGGCCCCGTATGGGGTTACATAGCCTTCGAGCACGACTGCCACACCATCGCCGGTGCCTACTTCGACCATGAGGGCGAAACTCCGGGCCTGGGCGCAAAGATCAAGGACGAGCCCTGGTTCCGCGAGAAATTCGCAGGAAAGACCGTCGAATGGGGCGAGGATCCCGCTTTCAGGCTGGAGAAGAACGCCGAAGCCACCGGTGCAACCAACGCAGTTGACGCAATCACCGGAGCCACAATGACCTCCAAGGGCCTCAACGAAGCCCTGAACGTATGGTTCAAGGCTTACGAGAATCACTTGGGACTGGGTGCCTTCTTCAATATGCTGGAAGAGCACGCCATTTCAGAAACACCTAACGCAGAGGAGGAATAAGCCATGGCACAGAAACTCAAAGAAACCATCCTCAATCCGATACTCAAGGGCAATCCGATTACCGTCCTTGTGCTCGGTATATGCTCCGCGCTGGCCGTCACCGTCCAGCTCAAGGGAGCTCTCGTCATGGCCCTGTCGGTCATCATCGTCACCGGGCTTTCCAGCCTCGTGTGTTCACTGCTCCGCAACACCATTCCCAACCGCGTGCGCATCATCGTACAGCTCGTGGTGGTTGCAATGATGGTTATCCTTGTGGACCAGATACTGAAAGCCGGAGAAGGCACCTACGCCATCGACAAACAGCTTTCGGTCTACATTGGCCTTATCATCACCAACTGTATCGTGATGGGGCGCATCGAGGCGTTCGCCCTCGGCAACAAGCCCATCCCCTCGCTGCTCGACGGTCTGGCCAACGGAGCCGGCTACGGTCTCATCCTGGTTATCGTGGCCTTCTTCCGCGAACTTCTCGGAAGCGGCACCCTGTTCGGATTCCAGGTGCTCCCCGACTCCTACATTCCCAACAATCTGGTAATCCTTCCTCCGTTCGCCCTTATACTCATCGGATGCATAATCTGGGTGCACAGGGCGTTCGACAAGGACTTGCAGGAATAATAACAGCGTCGCCTTATGGAATACATCAGCTTATTCGTAAAGTCAATCTTCGTTGACAATATGATCTTCGCATACTTCCTGGGTATGTGCTCATACCTGGCGGTATCGAAGAACGTGAAGACAGCCAACGGCCTGGGCCTCGCTGTAATCTTCGTGCTCCTGTTCACGCTTCCAATCAACTGGGTAATCAACACTTACGTGCTGCAGCCCGGCGCCCTGCGCTGGCTCGGACCCCAGTTCGAAAGCGTCGACCTCAGCTTCCTGAGCTTCATCGTGTTCATCGCCGTCATCGCCGCATTCGTGCAGCTGGTGGAGATGATCGTGGAGAAGTTCCTGCCTTCGCTCTACTCTTCGCTGGGCATCTACCTGCCGCTGATCGCGGTCAACTGCGCCATCCTCGGCGGCTCCCTGTTCATGCAGCAGAGAGACTTCACCGGAGTTGGCGAGCCACTGGTTTACGCCCTCGGATCCGGCATCGGCTGGTACCTTGCGATCGTGGCGCTCGCCGCAATTCGCGAGAAGATGAGCTACTGCAACGTTCCCAAGCCCCTCAAGGGCATCGGCATCACCTTCATCACCGTCGGCCTCATGGGCATGGCATTTATGATTTTCATGGGCATTCAACTGTAAAGGGATATGAGTCAGACAATCATTGCTTCAATAGTGCTCCTCGTCATAGTGACGCTGGTGCTGGTGGCTCTTCTCCTTTTCGTGAAGGCCAAGATTACGCCCAAGGGCACGATCAAGATAGACATCAACGACGGCAAGAAGGAACTGGACGTCACCCCCGGCAACAACCTCATGGCTACGCTTGCCGGCGAAAAGATATTCCTCCCCTCCGCCTGCGGCGGCAAGGCCAACTGCGGCCAGTGCAAGGTTCAGGTGCTTGAAGGCGGCGGCGAGATTCTCCCCACCGAGGTGGGATTCTTCAACCGCAAGCAGATCAAGGAAGGATGGCGCCTGGGCTGCCAGGTGAAGGTCAAGGACAACCTGAAGATCCAGGTTTCCGAAAGCGCCCTCTCCGTCAAGAAACTCGAGTGCGAGGTCATTTCCAACGAAAACGTGGCTACGTTCATCAAGGAATTCACCGTCAAACTGCCCGAAGGCGAGGAGCTCGAGTTCAAGAGCGGCGAGTACATCCAGATCGACATTCCCGAATACGAAGCCGACTTCGCCGACATGGGCGTGGCCGACATCTACAAGGGCGACTGGGACAAGTACGGCATCACCGGACTCAAGTTCAAGAACACCGTTCCCACCGTCAGGGCCTACTCGATGGCTTCTTATCCCGGCGAGAAGGGCATCATCAAGCTCAACGTGCGTATCGCGACGCCTCCGTTCGACCGCACCCAGCCCAAGGGCGTCTTCAAGTTCGTCCCCGGCGTGCCTCCGGGAATCGCATCCACCTACGTGTTCTCCCGCAAGCCGGGCGACAAAGTGTGGATCAGCGGCCCCTTCGGCGAGTTCCTGCTGCCCAAGAACGATCCCGACGACATGGAATACATCTTCGTGGGCGGCGGCGCCGGAATGGCTCCTCTGCGCAGCCACATTATGCAGCTGTTCAAGACTTTGAAGACAGGACGCAAGGTTCACTTCTTCTACGGAGCACGCGCCCTCGTGGAGGCATTCTACCTTGAGGACTTCGCAGAAATCGAGCGCGAGTTCCCGAACTTCAAGTTCACCCTCGCCCTCGACCGTCCCGATCCCGCTGCCGACGCCGCCGGTGTCAAGTACACTCCCGGCTTCGTGCACAACGTGATGTACGAGACCTACCTCAAGGACCACGAGGCCCCCGAGGACATCAAGTACTTCATGTGCGGCCCTCCCATGATGGTCAAATGCGTGAACGACCTCCTCGATTCGCTCGGCGTAGCACCCGAGAATGTCCTCTACGACAATTTCGGAGGTTAGTTGAAAATCTGTTGCTTGATAGCGTCGCTCCGCATGGGCGGAGCCGAACGGCAGCTGGCAGGCCTTGCGGCAATGCTGCGCAGCGCCGGCGAGGACGCTGAGGTACTTACATACCGCGTCGGCGGCTTCTACGAAAAGGAGCTGGCCGACGCGGGTGTGCCTCATATAAGTATTCCTTCCGACGGCGGCGACAGGGCTATAGTGCGGCGTATTGCCGCACACCTCAAAGACAGCGGCTGCGATGTGCTGGTGTCGTTCCTTGCGGGAACGAACATCAAGGCCTGCATGGTCAAGCGCCTGTGCCCCAATGTAAAACTCATTGTTTCAGAGCGCAACGTAAACCTGCGACTGCTCCCTCACGACATTTACCGTTTCCTGCTTTACAGGCGCGCCGACGCCATAGTCTGCAATAGCTACGCACAGGCGGAATTCATGCGGCGCCACGCTCCTGCATTGTGCGGAAAACTCAGCTCAATTCCGAACTTTGTCGACACCGTACGCTTCTCCCCCGCCGGCGAGCGCGAATACAATGCGCCTTTGAGGGTGGTTACGACAGCGAGGCTTGACAGCAGGAAGAATGCCCTCGGGCTCATCCGGGCGGCAGCTGCCGCCGGATGCGACAATCTACGCTTCGACTGGTACGGCGCCGGAGCGGAAGACAGATATGCCCGCCGCTGCAAGGCGCTCATAGCGCAGCTCGGGCTGGAAGACAGGTTCGGAATACACCCTTCAGTCAGCGACGCTGAGCGTATCTATGCGGAAGCTGACGCATTCTGCCTTCCCAGTTTTTACGAAGGAACCCCCAACTCTCTGGCCGAGGCGCTTGCCAGCGGCCTTCCGGCCCTTTGCAGCCGGGTCAGCGACAATTCCATGTACGTACAGGAAGGCACAAACGGCTTTCTGTTCAACCCCAACAGCGTCGAAAGTATGGCAGAAGCCCTCCGTGCCCTGGCCGCACTGACTCCAGCCCAGCTGGATGCCTTCGGCCGCGAAAGCCGGAGGCGAGCCGAAGAAAAGCTTTCTAAAAAAGTGTTTATCGAAAGATACATGGCACTTCTGAAGGGGCTTCCGATGGAGTAAAACCCGTTTTCTTTAAAAATCAGAAAAATCTGATTTACGATTTTTTCGATTCCTTGGTGTTTCAAAAACGCCTGCATAGATTTGCAGCGCTATGAAAACACAGAGGAATCAAACAGGCCGGCCCAGCCATCTTCCCAGCCGGCGTCCGCCGGGGGGCGGTCTGCCCCATCATTACATCTTGTTCAGCTTGCTTATACTGCAGCCCGCCTGTTTGATTGCCTCTTGCACACAAGCACCTGTTGAAGAACCGGAAATGGAAACGGAAATCTTCGTGCCGGTAGATTCCACTCTCTACACAGTATTCTTCAATAATCTCGGATACACCGGATCCGACGACGGCCGCCTAGACCTTTTCATCTACAATGCCGACGGCGTCAAGAATCTAGAAAAACGCATCAGTTGCAGCGAAATCCCCGACAGCGTGCGCTTCGTCGGTCCCACCCGCACGTTCACTGCGGTAGCCATAGCCAATTCTCCACTGGATTTCAATCCGGCAGCGACGGAGCGTTACGATTCAATGGAACTGCTCACCTACGCTTTCGCGGACGACGATCCGGAGCGCCCGGTAATGAGCGGAATCTGCAACATAGAGCCTGGAAGCCCGTGCACTATCGACTTAAGCCCGCTGATGGCCAGGGTCACGCTCGCCGAGATATCAAACACGATGAAAGGTTACGTAAGGCTGGAAGATCCGCGCATCAGGCTGGAAAACCTGAACTCGGATGCCGAAATAATGCGTTTTGCCGGATTCAGGCCTTCGGAAACCATCGCGAGCGGGAGCGAACTCAAGCTTCCGTACGACATAGGCATCTTCAAGCAGAATCCCATGTCCACGCTGTACTGCTACCCTAACGACTCACCGGAAACGACCATGGGCACGCCTTCCACGGTATTCGTCCTGGAGTGCGAAATCAACGGCGAGACCCACAGCTTCAGCGTGAAGCTTCCGCCAATAGGTCGCAACAGCCAGGTGTTCGTCGACCTTACGGTAAACGGACCGGAAAGCTTTGAAGGGAAGGGATATTAGACCAGGTCTGAGAAGCGCTCCGGAATGCCGACCACGATTCTCATTCCGAGCATGGCGGGCTTGTTCCAGGCATATAAATGCCTCAGGCGTGCCTGCAGCCAGACCGCGCGCCGCGTCCACTTGTCCCAGTCACGCACGGGCAGGCAGGGCAGCTGCTTCATCATGCGGCGGCGCTTGAAGAGATGATGGTTCCACCCACGGTCGGAGAGATCCTTGTCGTCCATCTTGAGCCCCAGAAAGCTCATATCGGCACAGCCGAAGTGGAAGAGGTACAGCCCGGGGACGATGTGGTAGTTCCCTTTGCGGGTGCGATGGAATCCGCTGCCCCACTGAACAGGCCGGCACAGGACCGAAGCCTTGGTATATCGTGTGGAAAGACGGGCGTAACGCCTTTGTGACAGCAATGGCGCCGACTTGTCAAGCTCCTTCTCCTTGCGGATATTCTGTATCACGTCGCATCCGAGCGCCGATACCGAATTGAAATCGCCGGTCTCCAGGTCTGACAGGAATTCCGGCAGGCTCTTTCCCAAAGAGGGATCGACGATTACGAACTCGTCGATATCTGTGCCTATTACCATGTCGTATCTGCCAAGAAGCCCGGCGGCGAATTCAGACAAGATATCGATACGCTTGCGGTCCGAGGCCTGAACGTTGCCTTCCACCCTGGGAAGCAACTTTGTGAAGCACCCCTGGGCACATTCCGGAACGGTCTGGTCTTCGCCGTCGAAGAAGATATACAAATTTTCCTTCCCGAGCATCGCGCCATAATAGGCAGTCCATTTGCCCAGGAAGAAACTGTCATTCCTGACCATCGTCAGAGCCGCAATCTTCTTCATCGATAATTATCTTTTCAAAGATAAAACTTAAAGTAACAATTTCCAAATTTCAAGAATAAGCATTACCTTTGTACACTTATGGGAATAACGGGCTTTTTGGTGCGAAGACGCAACTGGCTGCTGGCTGTCATGTCGGCCCTTGCTGTCGTTTGCGCGGTGATGATTCCCCGTCTGAACATCATCATGGAGCTCACGTATTTCCTTCCCGACGACTCCCCCATGAAACTGGGTATGGACAGGCTTGAGCGCGATTTCCCCAACCTCGACAGCCAGCTCAGCATGCTCAACGTGATGGTGGAAGATGTCCCCGACCTTGAGGAAGAGGAAGAGGTGCTGACAGACCTCACAGGAGGAATGATTTGCGCCTCCGTCAGGGAGAATCCCCCTTATTCCCTCTTCGAGTTCCGTCTCCCGCGCGACTGCGATTACAAGGCATGCAAACAGCGTATCGAAGATTATTACGGAGACCGGGCCGTAGTGGAAGTGACCATCGACAAGAACATGCCCGCCGACATCATTCCCATGATTCTCATGGGCACGGCGATGGTGTTCATCATCCTGTTCATAATGTGCTCGTCGCTCATGGAGGTGCTTCTTTTCCTGATAACCACCCTGATCGCGGTTGTCATCAACATGGGAAGCAATATCCTGATGGAAGGCGTGTCGTACATGACCAACACCATGGTGGGCGTGCTGCAGATGATCCTGTCGATGGACTACTCCATCATCGTCATGAACAGGTACAGGCAGGAGAAGTTGCAGCAGGCGGGAAACAGCGAAGCCATGCAGGTTGCCCTGCGCAGGGCCGCTCCCGCTATCCTCAGCAGCGCACTCACCACGATAGTGAGTCTCCTTATGCTGCTGTTCATGCACCTAAAGATCGGAGCGGACCTGGGTGTAGTGCTCGCCAAGGGCGTGTTACTCAGCATGATATGCAACTTCACGGTGCTTCCAGGCCTGATTCTCCTGTTCGACAAGGCCATCGTAGCCACCACCAAGAAAGTGCCGCAGCTGCCGTCAAATGCCCTTTCCCGTTTCGAAGTCCGGTGGAGAGTTCCTCTGACCATATTGTTTGTGGGATTGTTCACGGCGGCGTTCATACTCCAGAAGCGTACCGAAATCAATTTCGCCGCCATCTGGCCGACCGAAATCAACGAGCACTTCCCTCCCCAGAACCCCGTCATCCTGGTTTACGACACTCCTGAAGAGGCTGCGGTCCCAGGCATACTTGACACTCTGGAACGCGATCCCAATGTGATTTCGTGCCTCAGCTACCCCAGCCTGATGACCCAGGGCTACACCGCCTCGGAAATGTCGCACCGCATAGGCCAGTATTCGGCGATGATTACGGAAGACCTGCTGCACATCGTCTACTACGGCTATTCCCACCCCACACGCAACGAGAAACTGAGTTTCGACGAGATACAGGACACGGCCGACGAGCTGGCAAAGATGGGCCTGATGCCCAAGGAATTCGACACCAAATCGCTGATGGCCAAACTCACACCGGTCCCGGTTTCTCCCACACCCGCACCGGAGACCCCGGTACAGCCCATCCCTGAAGAGCCGATTATACAGGACACCACCGCGACGGAGCCTGCCGATACTCTGGCAGACAAGACACCCGTTCCCGCCGACAGCCTTGCAGTTGCGCCAGAAACCCAGGCTCCTGCCCAGGAGAACAGCAAATACGGTGTGCCGATTACCTACGAATTAGCCACGAACCAGATGACCGCCGCCGAGATTTCGGAGCGTTTCGGCATTGACCGCTCGTACCTCAACATGCTGTTCCGCATGGCCGGCCGCTCCCGCAAGCCCGGCACCATGTCGCCATACGAAATCACCACCTTCATCACCGGCAAGATCCTGAACGACAAGCGCTACGCATCGTATATCACTAAGGAGCAGGCGAATGAAATCCGCGACCTTCACCACCAGCTCGACTCGGCGTTCATAGCCGGACCGGCAGCGGCACCCGCCACCGATGCCGGCAACATGCTCCTGGCCGGAACCGACTCGCCCGCCGACAGCCTGAACGCTCAGCAAGCCGAGGCCGACAGCCTTGCCGTTCCCACACCGGCACAGGATGTGGAACTGGCCCAGGCCCAGCAGGCAGAGGCCACTCAGGAGCCTGAACCGGAAATCACTCCTCTGGAACGTCTCGCAGAGATGGCGTTCTCCGGAAGGCGCTACAACTCCAGGCGAGCCTGCAGCGCACTGGCCGCAGCGGGAGTTCCGGTAACGCAGGAGGAAATGGACCTCCTGTACCTGTACGCAGGCAGCCGCAAGGGATTCAATCCCGAGCAGCGCATGAGCATCAACGAACTGATCTCATACGTTGAAGGCACATTGCTTGCCGATCCCGCCCTGTCGCAATTCGTGGACGAGGACTCCCGCAAACTTATACAGGAAGGCAAGGAAGAGCTTGAAGAAGGCGCCGCCACCATGCGCTCCGACAACACTTCCCTGGCGATGGTCATTACCGACTACGACTTCGAGTCACCCCAGACTTTCGCCTTCGTGGAACGCTTCATGTCACTTGCCGACCGTTCCCTCAAGGGTGACCACCACCTGATGGGCGAGTCGGTGCTGTATAAGGAGATAAAAGATGAATTCCCCGACGAACTGCTGCTGCTTACGCTGCTCACCGTACTTGCCATCTTCATTATAGTGGCCATTACTTTCCGCTCGCTGATCATTCCCGTGATGCTGGTAATGGCCGTCATGTCGGGAGTATACGTGAACGTGTTTGCAAGCGGCCTGGGCGGCAACACAATGTACTTCCTCTCCTACCTCGTGGTTCAGAGTATCCTGATGGGTGCCACCATCGACTACTCCATACTGTTCATGAACTACTACCTCGAGCACAGGAAGACCCAGTCCGTCCCCATCTCCATCAAGGCCGCATACAAGGGAGCAGGACATTCCATCATGACATCGGGTCTCATTCTCACCATTGCCCCGTACGCCATGAGCATGATAATCAAGGACCAGATGGTGGCGCTGATACTCAAGAGCCTGGCTACGGGAGCCCTGTCTGCCCTGCTGGTCATCTTCCTGGTCCAGCCCGGCGTCATTGCACTCTGCGACTGCATTCTGCTTCGCAACCGCAAGAGAAAAAGTTTTGACAATTAATATTTCTTGACTATCTTTGCAGTCCTTTTCGGGAGTTTAGCTCAGCTGGTTTAGAGCACTTGCCTTACAAGCAAGGGGTCAATGGTTCGAATCCGTTAACTCCCACCACATAAGACAAATGAGGCTGGCCCGTTCGGGTCAGCCTCATTCAGTCAATAATTACTACTAACTAAAATCTGTCTTCGGAAGAAACGGTGAGTTTCTTACGGCCGTGACGGCGGCGAGCCGCAAGTACGCGACGGCCGTTCGGAGTGCTCATGCGCTCGCGGAATCCGTGCTTGTTGACTCTCTTGCGGTTTGAGGGTTGGTATGTACGTTTCATATCTAATTATTTTAATTATTCGAATTTGGGAGGACAAAGGTAAGACTTTCCGATTTCAATTACAAATTTTTCTTTGAAATATTCATCTTTTGTCCATTCTTCGATGCTCCAGACCCTCACTTGACCCTGTTTGACACCGTGCAAACGGCACATTTCAGCTATTTCGGTCAGCACGTCGCCCCCTTTAAGGCACAATATGCTACGGCGGAAACGCCCTGCCACCCAGGGATAAAGCTTGTCCAGTGACGCCACTGCACGCGTTACAACCCAGTCGAAACCCTTACCCAGATCCTCGGCGCGCGCCTGGACGCAGGTCACGTTCTTAAGCCCGAGCCCGTCGGCGACAGCCCTGGCAACCGTAATCTTCTTGCCTATCGAATCGCAGAGGGTGAATTCGGCCTGAGGATACTCCACCGCCAGCGGAATTCCGGGGAAACCGCCTCCCGTGCCAAGGTCCAGCACGGATTCGCCGGCCAGCGTCTCTCCCTGATAGAACCGGTCGAGATATGCGGCTATGGCCAGGGAGTGGAGGATGTGGTGCTCATACACGTTGTCGATGTCTTTCCGCGACACCACGTTGATGCGGGCATTCCACTCCCGGTAAAGTTCCACGGCCCGCACAAAGTCTTCCCTGGTGCTTCTCATTGGGCTTCCAAAAGCAGAACAGCGCTCTGATATGGCTGCTTGAGGTCCATGTTGACGCCGAAATTCATCAGGTAGTCGCCACCGAAGCTCTTGCCGTCGCCCCAGAACCTCTTGCCCTGCGGGCATATCTCGGTAACTTTATAACGCACCGATGGATTCAGGCCGCCGCAACGGAACTTGGGAACGAGTCCCCTGCCCTCGTACTGGAGGCAGTATGCGAACAGCACGGCCCTGGACTTGTCCTTGCTCACGAACATCAGGGCATAATGGCTGCCGTCGTATGGTGAGGCAAGGCGATAGAGGTCGCCGTCGAAAACTATGTCGCGGTACTGCTTGTAAGCGGCAAGATACTCGCGTACATACTCCTTTTCGCCTTCATCGAGCAGTTTGGGCTGAATCTCCATTCCAAGGCGTGCCGAGGCCGCCATGTCGCAGCGGAACTTGAGCGGGAGGATGCGCCCGGTCTGATGGTTAGGCGTAGCGGAAATGTGCGATCCCATCATCTGCACAGGGTAGATGAAGCTGGCGCCATACTGCATGAAAGCCCTGCAGTATGCCTCGGTGTTGTCGCTCGTCCAGACCTCGTTGGCCCACTGCATCACGCCGTAGTCGACGCGTCCGCCACCGGAAGAACACGACTGGAGCAGGACGCCCGGATACTTTGCACGGATGCGGGCCAGAACGCTGTACAGGCCGGAAATATAATCCACCCAGAAATTGGACTGAACCTGCTCATACGACGAACCCACGTTGAAAACGTGCCGGTTGCAGTCCCACTTGATATAGTCTATGTCGCCGAGCTTCATCGTCCGGTCGAACACGTCGAACACGAAGTCCTGGACTTTCGGATTGCTCATGTCGAGAAGCAGCTGGTTGCGTGCAGGATATGCCTCGCGTCCCTTTTCGACCACCACCCAGTCGGGATGCGCAGCGTAGAGGTTCGACTTGGGATTCACCATCTCGGGCTCTATCCATATACCGAACTTCAACCCCTTGGAATGGGCGTAATCGGCAAGATACCCTATACCCTCCGGAATCTTCTTGGTATTCAGTTCCCAGTCGCCGAGGCCGGCATCGTCACCGTCGCGGGCAAATTCGCCGTTGCCGAACCATCCGTCGTCGAGCACGAACATCTCGAGGCCCATGGATGCAGCGTCGTCGATCATGTCCGTCAGCGTTTTCGTATTGAAGGCAAAATAGGCGCCCTCCCAGCTGTTCAGAAGGGTCGGGCAATGCATCGAGGCGTCGTACATGCCGTATGTACGCGCCCAGTCGTGCAGGTTGCGGCTGGCCTGCCCCGCGCCGGCGGTGCTGTACGTCCATACCATGTCGGGGGTAACGAATGTTGCGCCCTTGCCCAGAGTGTACTCGGCGCCTGAAGGATGGATGCCGGACAGAACGTAGAGACGCCCCGCCTCGTCCATCTGGAAGTTGAGCTTGTAGTTGCCGCTCCAGCGCAGCGCGCCGGCTATCACGTCTCCCCTCTCCTCATCCAGCGAATCCGTGCCCAGGCTCAGCATGAACGAGGGATTCGAACGCTGCGAAGTGCGCACTCCGTCGCGGCATTCGACGGTCTTGATACCATGGGTAAGCACTTCCGTCTCCATATACATCTCGTGCGCCCATGAGCCGTTGAAATGCGTCAGGGCGTATTTGGGAGCGTATATCGGCAGGCAGGACGAGTAGAAGTCACGCAGCACCACCGGCTTCTTGCCGTCGTTGCTGATTTCAGCGTGCGCAAGGATCACGTTCTCCGCCTTGTAGGCCTCGAACACCAGGCACACCTTCAGAGGCTGCTTCGAGTCGCGCAGCATGACTTTCGTGCGCACCACATCCGGAGAAACCTGCTCAACGGTGTGCGACACGTACTTCAGCTCGGTGTTCAGGCTGCCGTCGGGATAGGTCACTGCGAGCGCAGGTTCGAACACGAACTTTCCGCCTGCAGCCGGGTACATCTGAATATCTCCCACCGAATGGGAATCGGTGTATGCCCTGTAACCGGCGAAATCCGAAGGACGTGCCACCGAAGGACCGTAGTGGCGGTAATTCAGGGGGCCTCCGACCTTTCCCACCATGACAAGCGAGCTGCTGTCGGTATCCACCGAAATGTAATGATAGTCTGCTGCGGACGCCTGGAGCGTCAGGCCGAGGACCGCAAAAATCAGGATGACGAGATTCTTCATATTGTCAAGCATTATTTTGGCACGGCGGATACGGGTGCGGACCGTATTGAGCTCCAGCCCCGTTTCCTCCGCTATTTCCTTGTATTGCATGCCTTCGATGAGGCGTTTGTGAGCGATGTCGCGATACAGCTCCGGAAGGCCTTCCACCAGATGCTGGGTTTCTTCGCGGGTTTCGGTCTTGATGATTCCCTCGAGCGCATCTTCCTCGCCGTCGCCGATGGCGTCGACCACGTTGATGGCGCGGGAGTCGTCGTCGATGGACACGTATCCACGCTGGCGGCGGGTTTCCTGGTCTATCACGTCCAGTGCGGTGTTATGCGCTATACGCTTGAGCCACACTTCGAAGCGGCCAAGCGACGGATCGAAGCTTCCGATCTGCCGGAAAGCCTTCTCGAAGGTCTTGGAGCACACGTCCTCGATATAGAAGTGGTCCAGCTGCTTCATGGTTTTGCGCAGATAGGCGCGCACTGAGCCGATATTCGCGTCCCAGAGCGCAGTGAAGGCCGTGCCGTCCCCTATGATGGCACGCCTTACGAGTTCGTCAATGGGCTTCGAGCCAATTTGAACCATAATTGCATTCGACTGTAAGTGGAACGTTCAGAGTGGTGACTCCCTGCATCGCAGAAGTCACGAGAGCCGACACTTCGGCGATTTCGGGAACCGGAACCTCCAGCAGGAGTTCGTCGTGGATCTGCAGCACCATACGGGACTTCAACCTACGCTCGCGCAATCCGCGGTCAACGGCTATCATCGCCATCTTGATAATGTCGGCGCTGGTGCCCTGGATGGGGGCGTTGACGGCGTTGCGTTCAGCGAAGGCGCGCACGTTGGCATTGTGGCTGTTCACGTCCGGCACGTAACGGCGGCGTCCGAACAGCGTTTCCACATACCCGTCCGAGCGGGCAGCGGTAAGGGTGGAATCTATCCACTCGCGTATGCTGGTAAAGTTCGCGAAATAGTCTTCTATCAGGCGCTTGGCCTCCGAACGGGAGCAACCCAGATTCTGGCTGAGGCCGAATGCGGAGATGCCGTACATGATGCCGAAATTGGCGGTCTTGGCTATACGGCGCTGGTCCGCCGTGACTTCAGCGACCGGCACACGGAATATCTTCGCGGCGGTTGCTGCATGAACGTCCAGTCCCTCTCGGAACGCTTCGCAAAGATGCGCGTCTCCGCTCAGGTGAGCCATGATGCGAAGCTCTATCTGAGAATAGTCGGCGCTCAGGATAACGGAACCTGCGTCTCCTGGCACGAAGGCGCGGCGGATTTCCCTTCCCTGCTCCGTACGTATGGGGATGTTCTGCAGGTTGGGGTTCGAGCTGGACAGGCGGCCGGTAGCCGTAAGCGCCTGATTGAAAGTGGTATGCACGCGACCGTCGCGGGGGCTGACATACGAAGGGAAAGGTTCTATGTAGGTACCGAGCAGTTTGCGCAGGCCGCGGTAATCCAGTATCGCGCCTATCACCGGGCTTCGGTCCGACAGCTCCTGGAGAGTTTTTTCGTCGGTTGGCCAGTTGCCCTTTGCCGGCTTTTTGGCTTTCGGGTCAAGCTTCAGCTTTTCGAAAATGAGTTCTCCCACCTGCTTGGGGGAGTTGATGTTGAGCCCCGGTGCGTCGGCCATGGCACGGATGTCCAACTCTAGCGCAGCCGCCCGGGTTCTCAGGCCTTCGGCATAGTTACCGAGCACGGTCATGTCCACCTTCACGCCCGCCAGTTCCATACGGCTCAGCACGCCTATGAGAGGCTCCTCGATGTTGTCGTACAGGGTTTTCAGGCGCGGGTCGGCTTCAGACATCCTGGCTTTTACAGTGTCTGCCAGCGGCAGAAGCACGGCGGCCTCGTTCGAGCGGTCGGCGCCGGACGTATCATCGTCGAAAAGGGAGCCCTGTGCGGGGGCATCCGGGACCGAGAGTTCGATGCCGAGGAGGCTTGACGCAAGCGTGTCCAGCTTGTGGCTCCGCTCGGGATTGAGGAGGTAGTGCATCAGTTCCACGTCCTCCAGCGGACCGGCGACGCCGATGCCCAGCAGGCTCAGAGCGTTGATCTGCTGCTTCAGCCCTGCACCCACCTTGGTGCGGGCCGGATCTTCCAGCAAAGCCTTGAACACCTCCGGCTCCCCGCTCGCTACCCCGTGCGAATCAGCCACGTACATCGTTCCGTCAACATAATGCACCGCAATGCGGTTGTCGGTTATCTCCGATGGTTCCGCTCTGCACAGACTGAGGCTCGCAGGAGCCTCAGTCGGTCTCTGCTCCGTAACCTCAGAGACCTCTGAAGCGATCTTCCGGACCAGGCGGATAAGAGACGGGAACTCGAACTCCTTGAAGACAGATTCGACGGCAGGCGTCCAGGCCAGGTCGAGAATCATGTCGTCGGCAGTCGTTTCCAGAGGAATGTCGGTCTTGATGGTAACGAGCTCGCGGGACAGGGCTATATGGTCCTCCGCAGCACGGAACAATTCCTGCTGGCGCGCCGTCAGCTCGCCGATATGCGCGTAAATCTCATCCACGCTGCCATACTTGCGGAGCAGCTTGGAGGCGCCCACGGGCCCCACGCCCTGCACTCCCGGCACATTGTCGGAAGAATCGCCGCATAAAGTGAGCACGTCGATGACCTGCGCCGTGCTGTCTATCCCCCACTTTTCGCAGATCGCGGCCTCGTCCAGCACCTCGTTGTCGGCACCCGACTTGCCGGGCTTATATTGGAACACATGTGGGGCAACCAGCTGGCCGTAGTCCTTGTCCGGCGTGACCATGTACACCTCGAAGCCTTCGGCGGCGCTCCGCTTTGCCATGGAACCGATCACGTCGTCGGCCTCGAAACCCCGGATCATCAGTACGGGAATGTCGAGAGCTTTCACGATGGCGGTAAGCGGTTCGAGCGCGTCGATCACCAGCTGCGGGGTTTCGGTGCGGTTGGCCTTGTATTCCGGATACATTTCGTTACGGAACGTGCCCCCCGGCGGGTCGAAACTCACAGCGATGTGCGTGGGTTTTTCCCTGTCGATCAGTTCCAGGAGATATTTGGTAAAACCGAACAATATGGACGTATCCACCCCCTTGGAGTTCACCATCGGGCGCCCCAGGAAGGCATAATACATCTTGAAAACGAGCGCGTGGCCGTCGATCAGAAAAAGTTTCATAATGAAACACAAATATGCGACATTTTTTGAAAGTTTCAAAGTTACTGCGTATATTTGAAAGTTATGAAACGCATTCTCATCCTTACTTTTGCCCTCTGCCTTGCCGCAGGGGCTTATGCACAGACCCAGACCATCCGTGCATTCTCCCACCGCGGAGGCCGTCTTGAACGCGACGAGAATACCGCAACAGCATTCCAGGACAGCTGGGACGCCGGCTATACCGGATTCGAGACCGATATCCGCCGCACCGCCGACGGTGTCCTTTACCTCACCCATGACTCAACCCTGGAACGCACCACCAACGGCACCGGCATCTTCGAGCACAAGACTTCCGCCGAGATCGAGCAGCTCCGCACCAAGCAGGGCAACAAGATGATGCGTTTCGACGACTTCATCGACTTCCTGCAGGACAAAGACAACCTCTACGTCGAGTTCGAACTCAAGACCAAACCGGTCGAACTGTATCCCCAGGAACTGGTCGAAGAGGTGGCGGAACGCGTCTACCAGGCTGCAAAATCTATCCGTACCAAGAATTCATTGCTGCGTTTCACCTCCTCCGACCTCCGCGGCCTGCGCTACCTCAAGAACGCCCACCCGGAGCTCAAGACCAAGGGGCCTGAGTCCAACCTGCTCATCATCTTCTCCAAGGGCGTCACCGACGAGACCATCGAAATCTGCAAGCGCGAAGACATCTGGGTGATGGGCTGCAAGACAGAAGGCACCACCCGCGCCATGGTTGAGAAAGCCCACAAGGAAGGCATGATAGTGAGCCTGTGGCCCACCCATAAGATCGAGGACTTCATGCTCGCCGCCTACCTTGGCTCCGACGCCATGTGCACCGACATTCCCTTCACCATGAAGCCCTGGCTCGAAAAGAATGCCCCCTGGCTGAAAGTGATTTATTGATGAATGACGAACTGTACATGCGCGAGGCGCTGAAGGAAGCGGAGGCGGCCAGGAGCGACGGCGAAGTGCCCATTGGGGCAGTCGTGGTCGCGAAAGGCCGCATCATAGGGCGCGGCCACAACATGACGGAACGACTCCACGACCCGACCGCCCATGCCGAGATGATTGCCCTTACGGCAGCTACCGAAGCCCTCGGCGGCAAGTACCTGCAGGACTGCACGCTTTACGTGACCGTCGAGCCCTGCCCTATGTGCGCCGCAGCCATCAACTGGGCCCAGGTGAGCCGCATAGTCTACGGCGCCGCCGATCCCAAACGCGGATACAGCATGTTCTCCCCCTCCCTTCTGCACCCCAAAACAGAAGTTACCGCAGGAGTCCTTTCGGAGACCTGCGGCAAACTCATGCTCGATTTCTTCAAGGAAAAACGCTAAACCAGCACGCTGGCAGCCAGGAAGTTGGGCCTTGTGGCGTAGTTGTAGTCGTCGCAAACGATGCGTACGGCGTATTCCACCAGAGCCCTTGGCTCCACGCGCAGGCGCCTGGCCCTTACGGCCAGATACTGCATGGGCATATACTGCCTCAGCAGCCCCATGGGGATATCGGCGCCCTCCAGATTGGCAAACAGCTTCTGCATAGCCGCCTCGATACGCGGATCGGGCATGTAGTAGCGGCTGCGGTCGGAATAGCTGTAGGCGCGCTTGAGCGCCTGCTCCTTGGGAGTTCCGTGATAATATTTCTGCCAGTTTTTGGGATTTTCGACCATCACCTGCTCCACCGTCGCGACATAGTGCGAACGCTGGGCGGGATCATCGACAATCTCGTCCTCGATATGGCTGAGGGCGAAGAGGGCTTCGCGCGCAGCGAAGGTGAGGGCGGGGCCAACCTTGAGAATGCCGATTCCGTCCTCCACCATCTGCTTGAGCGCATTGGGCGCCTGATAGTCGGTGGAATGGCCTTCGAACACCAGCTCAGGGTAGTCCTTCAGTTTCGCGCACAGGGCGCGCACGTCGGTACGGTCGTAATTGTGTACGTCCGCGTCGCCGAATTCCACGCCCGGCTGCACCACGACGGCGATTACGTGCTTCCATTCCTCTGAGAGTCCGAAGTCGCTGAATACCTCCTTGTATGCCTTGACCGTGGCGGCGAAGGCATCGGGATCGGTGACCTGCATCTCTTCCTTCACCTGGGCGCCTCCGGGGATGGGCACTTCACTGCCGATTATGTACACAGGATGCACCGCATCGGGGTTCTCGGCGGCAAGCTTGCCCCACGCCTCCTCCGCCACGCGCAGCAGTTCGGCCCCGCGGCGTGCGACGGTGTAGTCGCTCAGCGGGCGGGCGGGGTCGTCATCGGCCAGGCGCATGCTGGTGTCGAGATGCAGCTTGGTGTAGCCTGCAGCCGCATACTGGCGCACCATCTCCTTTGCGTACTCCATCGCGGTGGCCTCCGGCAGATTCTGGAAAGGCTGGGGGCCCAGATGATCGCCTGCGAGTATTATGCGGGCGCGGGGGAATCCGATGCGGTCGGCAATCTTCCAGACGTAGTCGCGGTAGTCGGCGGGCTTCATTCCGGTGTAGCCGCCGAACTGGTTGACCTGGTTGCTGGTAGCTTCGATGAGTATGGAGTCGCCGAAACGCTTGGCCTGCTCGAGGACGGCCTCGATCACCAGCTCATTGGCAGTGCAGTACGAAGGGATGCCTGCAGGTATCCCCTCTTTGCGCAGCGCTATGAGTTCGAGCAGCGGATTTACTGTATTTCCCATACGCCGCCCTTGCCGAAGACCTTGTCCATGAGTTCGTCGTAGAAGCACCCGCGCTTGGCGAGGTCGAGAAGGTTGATGCGCCAGCGCATGAGCTGCACGTAATCGGTGACCTTGCGGAGTTCGGCACGGGTGACTCCGATCTCTTCGGGAGTGGTAGGGGCGCCGGCGCGCTTGAACATGTCGCGCATCTTGTCGAAGCTCCATACCTGCGCCTGCAGTTTTGCCTTCAGCTCAGGCCAGTTGTCCTTTACTTTCTGAAGCTGAATGCGGACTTCCTCCTTGGGCTGCCACTTCTTTGTGATTTCCTCATAGCCGAGAGTGGGCACCGGGAAGTCGGCGTAGATGCGCTTTGCGCGCTCCTGCTCCTCTTCCAGGCTGGGCCAGGCGGCCACGCACTTGTCCACGTCGAGCTTGCTGAGGTCCATCTGGAACAGCGCGTCAAAGAAGGCGCAGAGCGTAAGTTCGCCGATGGCGACCTGGAATCCGTGGCTGACGGGGCGGCCGTTGTTGGTATGGTGAGTCATGTCCCAGTAGTGGCCGTAGAGGTGCTCGGCGCACGACGCAGGACGGCTGGAGCCTGCCACCTCCATGCCGATTCCGGCGAGGGAGAGGCCCAGGAAGAGCTTCTCAATGGCCTCCGGCTTGCCGTTGCGCACGCCTTCAGGGTCATCCAGCATGTCCTTCAGCGAATCCTGGGTAATGTGCCAGCTCGGCGGATCGATGGGCTCGGTGCCGAACAGGTCGGCTATCATCCACTCGGCGCCGGAAGTCACCTTGGCGGCGAGGTCGGCATAGCCGGCGGCGGACAGGAACCACGGGGCGGAACCCAGCACCTTGGAATCGGCGACGATGACCAGAGGGGCGTTGGACTTGATATTGATCTTGGCTCCGCGCTCGTCGTTCACAATTGCCGACGAAGAGGTATAGCCGTCGACCGAAGCGGTGGTGGCCACGCAGATGTACTGGCGGTCATGGCGGAAGGACCCGAGCTTGGCGAGGTCGTTGATAACACCTGCACCAACAGCTATAAAGATGCCGTCGGGCTCGGCGTCAAGGACCTTGTCGACCTGCATGACGTAGGACCAGTCGGGATGGAAACGGTCGTCGGTGATGATGAAAGTCGTGGCAGGAACACCCGCTTTGGCAAGTTCGTAGAACACGCGCTCACCTGCTACTTTCCAGGTAATCTTGTCTGCGAAGACTATAGCTTTCTTGCCGGGGAAAAACTTGTTGAAGAGACCGGGAACCCTGTCCAGGATGTCCTCGCCGAATTCCAGCGCCTTGGTGGCTACGGAAACCTCGAGGGCTTGTTCGATGACTTTTTGTGTATCCATTATGAGTAGTGATTAGTTATCTTTTTCCGAACCCTAAAATTAGCAATTTTTCTCGTTTTCCCCAAAAATATCGTATCTTTGCCGCGGAATTGAGGTATGGTGTAATGGTAGCACTACAGATTTTGGTTCTGTCTGCCCAGGTTCGAATCCTGGTACCTCAACAGAAATAGCGGCTCAAGGCCGCTATTTCTGTTGAGGTACGGCGCCGGTGGCGCCTGCTACCATCCCCCTTCACCCCAGGGGACGGGGGCTTTGCGTTATTAGACATTTTTACTATATTTGTAAGAATCACATAATTACAAAGTTATGAAAGAGAAGAAATCCATCCTCCAAAAACTCAGCGACATATCCCGCATACACCATCGTGCGGCGTTCACCGATGTCGCAAAGCACACCACTCCCAAACAGAGCGCTTTCCTCAAGCTGGCCGCTGAGCGTTATTCCTGCAGGGATTTCTCCCCGGCTGCAGTAAGCGACGAAGAGCTTGCCTCCATCCTCGAGGCGGCACGCCTCGCCCCTACTGCAGTCAACAGGCAGCCGGTTCACATCTGGGTGTTCAAGAGCCCCGAGGCGCTTGCCAAACTCAAGGAAACCAGCCGCTACACTTTCAACGCACCGCTCGTACTGATGGTGGCGTGCAAGCCCGAAGACGCCTGGGTGCGCGCCTGCGACGGCAAGAACGGCGCTGAGACGGACGCCGCAATCGTCGGAACGCATATCATGATGGAAGTAGCTTCGCTCGGACTTGGCTGCACATGGGTCGGTTCGTTCGACCCCGCCAAGGTCCTGGAACTATTCCCTCAGACCGAGGGCTGGGTTCCCCTCGCCCTGTTCCCTATAGGGCATCCTGCCGGCAAGCCGTCCGAAAGGCACGGCCAGCGCAAGAGCCTGGACGAACTCGTCTCGGAAATCTAACGGCAGCAGCCGGTTTCTTCACTGAAAACCGCATCGAAAATGGTCCTGAGGCGCGCCTCGTCCCTGATGATGGCGCGCAGGCGGGCCAGCGGCTCCTCGTTGGGCGAGCCGGGAATCAGCAGGTGAAGGTAGCCGCCCTCGGCGTATTTCTCGTGAAGATGCTCGAGGGTGCGCTGCCAGTGGCCCTCCTTGTCCAGTTCCGGATAGTGCGACAAGCCGAACTGGACCGTGCGCCGGATGATGGTCTCCGGCACTATCATCCGGTCCGCTTCGGCCACAAGGGCGCCGTAGATGCTGCGCGGGGGCGCCGTGGCAGACGCCCGGTGGTCTTCCGCCGCCTGCGCAATCGTCTCTATCTGCTCCTCGCTGAACCACTCGCGGAGGCGGGCGTCGGCGCGGATTATCTTTCCGCTCTCCAGATGATGAGTCTTGCGGTCGACGGCCAGTCCCAGGTCGTGGCATGCGGCGGCGGTATAGAGCATATCCACGTCAATATCGTACGCCTTTCCCATGGCAAGCGCCCTGTCAATCACGGCGAGGGCATGGTCTTCCCTGTGCGCCTTGTCGAAGGCTGCGTACCTGGGAATGACCGACGTTTCAATGTATTCTTCCAGCGAGCGCGTCATGTGGCTGCGACACAAATTGTTATCGCAAAGCTAAGATTATTTTGATTATTTTTCACTATATTTGAAAACCATTATAACAACACATGGCAGAGTTTTGGGAAAAAGGATGGCGATACAGGGTTTTTCGCCGATATGTTGACTGGTGCACCGGCCACGCATATTCAGAATTGAAAGTCGAGGGCTCGATTCCGGATGACGGAAGGGCCGTGCTGATTGCCCCCAACCACAGCAATGCCCTGATGGATGCACTGGTGGTTCTTCGGAGCTGCCCGGACGTCTGCGCATTCGGGGCCAGGGCGGACATTTTCAAAAAGCCGCTGCTGGCGAAATTCTTCACGTTCCTGAGGATTTTGCCGATCGCCCGCCGACGCGACGGTTTACGGGAAGTGGCCAAGAATCTTGAGGTCATGCCCAAGATACATGCTGTCCTGCATCATCATGTGCCGTTCTGTCTCTTCCCGGAAGGGCGCCAGCGCGCCATGTACTCGCTGCTGCCCATTCACAAGGGCATGGTGAGGATAGCCGTAAAGAATGCCATCGACCAGCCCACATGGATTGTTCCGGCAGGTATCAACCACAGCGATTTCTTCCATCTCCGCGCCAGGTGCACGCTGAAATACGGAGAGCCCATCGACGTCAACCGCTTTGTGGAAGAGCACAAAGGCATGCTGAAGAGCGACCTTTACGAAGCCATGAGCGCCGAACTCAGTAAACGCATCAAGGAACTGATTCTCTATATTCCCGACGACGAGCATTACGAAGAGCGCCTGGCCGAACTGCGCCCGCCTAAGCCCATGCGATGGTGGCAGATTCCGCTGGCGGTCCTGACCCTGCCTTTCTTCATTCTCAGCGCGCTGCTGTCGCTGCCCCTGTGGCTGACAGCAGAACTGTTCTGCAAATACAAGCTTGAGGAAAAAGCCTTCTGCAATTCTTTCAGATACGGTTTTTACCTCTTTGGCATGCCGGTTCTCTTTATCATCTGGGCAGTACTGGCCTTCATCTTCCTGCCCTGGTGGGCGGCGCTCCTGATGCTTGTATTATACGTGTATTCCTTCTGGATTTTCTACTCCTGGCTTGGGCTTCTCCACCGGCCGGCGTAATTTGTCACGATTTTTGCAATAATCAATCTTCCGTTATGAAACACTTAATAATAACTATTGCCGCCGTTGCGCTCTCGTGCGCAGCCGCGCTCGCACAGGAGGTCGAGACCGCCTATGCCAAATCCGACTTCGTCCCAGGTGACGAAATCTTCTTCGAAGACGACTTTGCCAATGAAAAACTCGGCGAGTTCCCCTCCC